>NZ_JBFPJH010000112.1:0-10226 GCF_040838255.1 Bacillus sp. C30
CTTTAAACCTACTCTGGCAAGATATTCAGGATTTTCTCTTAGTAAATTTCAAATTAAATTTGATAGTTAATGATGAATTAACCATAAATAAATTATGGTTAATTGTATACGTAAATTGCCCAGAACTTCATAGAAAGGTTCTATAAAATGATTTGTATTTTGAAGTTTCTTGTGTCGAAAAACAACAAGTTTATGACTTTTTGTAAGAAGATACGACAAATAGCCTTGCTATATTTGATCTTTTTAAGCAAGGCTAGATACTAGTATGATTTTTTAAAAATTAATTACTCTCTTCTAAGAAATTATAGAAAACAAATTCTCTTTTTTTATTTGTACCATGTAGGGATTTCTTTTCTATTGCGTTCTGATTTCTTCGTTCCCAGTTTTGTTTAGATTTTTGTCCAAACATTTTTATAAAATGCGCGGGATTGCTATTTTGAGCTTCATTGTATTGAAACCATTGCACACATTCTTCAAAATCCCATCTAGCATAGCGGTCGATATAAGGTGGCATCCTTAAAGCAATTGTGTATGCATCCTTTTCACTAAGGTGATTTAGTTCTTGACTTAAAATGTAGTAATAAGCCTTTTTCTGATCCTCACTAAGATAGTCGTCTAAATCTTGTAATCTGTTATTCTTTTCTTTTAATTTACAATCCGTATTAGATTTTTCTTGTTTGTTTACGCTGAAAATATCTACAGAATTAGACGAGACTTGTATATCATTCTTTATGTCTTCGTGATTGGCCACAAGAGTTTTCTTAAAGAATTTTTCACTTATAAATTCAGTAAAAGTAGAGCACACATCAATTGCTACAGCCCATTTTATCTTGAAGTATTCAATAATTTTTAAATAGTTGTTATGTATGGTTAAGATGTAAATTGAAGGGGCAATCTTACCGTGTCTTCGCACTTTAATTTGTTGGCATACTCCCAGATCTTGCAGCCATGTTAACACGTAGTTAATGACAGGTTTTGAAATACCTGATTTTTTGCTAATATGACCTTGCTTTACTTGGGAATATCCTTCTTGTACTAGGTACGATAAAATTGTTTCTAAAGCTTCATATTTACGTTTTGTGAGGTAATCCTTCGTAGTAACACCTTCATATTCTAGGACAATATTATCAATGTAAGTAGTAACTTTCTTAATTGATTGATTAATAGCCCCGGTTTTCTTTGATAGGTGATTGATGTGGGGACTTAGTTCCGATTTTGCTCGACTAAGTAAAAAGTTGTGCAATAACACAGAAAAAGCCTCCTAATTTTCCCACCACAAATAGAAAAAGTATCAAACGAAATCTCCGGAAGAAAAGAAAGAAGCGGTGCAAGCTTTAACAAAAAAGATGGAAAAAAGTATAGAAGGTTATTTTCGTACACCAGGAGATTTGAAAGATTATTTATCGTTTATGGCAAAGTTTTATCACTATTCACCATCTAATATTTCATTAATACAGAGTCAATTCGAGGGAGCCAGGGCAGTGGGTTCCTTTTCTTTTTGGAAAGAAAAAGGATTTCCGGTTAAGAAGGGTGAGAAAGGAATTAAAATCCTTGTTCCAAACAGAACTATAGCAAAATTCAAAGACAAAGAAGGCACTTGGAAAACAGTAACTAAAGCAAGTGAGGAAGAGAAAAAACAAATCGAATCTAAAAGTGTAGAAGTGATACCTGGTCGCTTATATTTTGCTGTCGGTCATGTGTTTGATGTGTCCCAAACGAACGCAAAAGCGGAAGATCTCCCTCGTATATTTCCGAATCGTTTGCTAGAAGGAAGTGTAACAGATTACAAGAGCTTGTACAGAGGAATGGAAGCCATTGCGGAAAAGAACGGTGTAAAAATTATTGCACCAAAAGCAGAGTTGGGTGTTTCAAAGGGTGTAAGTTACACCTTAACAAAAGAAGTCGCCTTGAATCCACGAAACAGTGAATTGCAAAATATAAAAACCTTACTTCATGAATTGGCACACGCCAAACTTCATACAGCAGAGACGCATATGTATTACACAGCACCAGAAAAAGAGTTTCAAGCAGAAATGACAGCTTATGCCGTTTCTTCTTATTTTGGGATTGATACAAGCGAATATTCCTTAGGCTATTTAGCGAGCTGGACACAAGGAAAAGAAATGAAAGATAAAACGAAATTATTGAAAGAAGTACATGAAACGTCGATTGAATTTATTGAAACAATTGAAAATACATTAGAAAAAGAAAAAATTAATGAAAAAGGGGTAGATCATATGTCGAAACAAGTGTCCGAACATGAAAAAGACAATTTTGAAATTTTAACAGGGATTCAACAAAATGCACAGCGCAATATTAATGAAAAGTTAGGATTAAATTTCAAAAGACAATGGGAAAACTACGAAATTCAATTATCAGAAGATGGACGGATAATTGAAGGGATTCATCCTAATATGCGATTAACTGTAGGGGAAATGCATGCAATTGTTAATCAATAGGGGACTGATACAGAAAAAGAAAGTATAGATAAAATTACAAAAAAACTGGACTTTTTCCTTGAAGATGATGGTTATGATCACCCTGAATTGCGAAAGAAAGAGGTGTTAAAAACTCCTATTGCGAAAGTTACTTCAAATCAGCTAGAAAATATGAAAGTAGAGTGTATTAATGGGCGTATACAAGATTATCATCAGAATTTTGATTTTAATAATGCTATAAATCAAACGGTGAATCAGATCAATCATTCAATTTCAGAATCACATAACGATATTATGACAACTAGAAATGAAAAACAGAATGAAAAAAATATTTTGTTGGTCGAATATATGAGTTTAAGTAACACGACACAAGAGCTTGTTTCCGTTACAGAGTTAAGGGAACAAGCAGATAGAAATCGAGCGTTTGAACCTGTAGAAGGTGCAGGGAAATTGAGTGATAAAGAATTTATTGATGCATTTAACGAAGCGAATCAAGAAAAGTATGTAGCACTAAATCAGAATGAAATTAATCGACCAACTATGCTAGTTCAATGGAGCGACAACGAAACTTTTAAGAATAATCAACTGATTCCATTTGGAGAAGCCAATGAAAAAATGGCTAAAGTCATTTCAAGTATTGAAAAAGCAAGAAAAGAAGCTAAAGAAAGAGGTCAAACCATCCCTTACGATCAAGCTCGTTATCATATTGCCATTCCAAAAGAAGTTGATAGGGATTTTGGGAGAATGGAGCTTGTGAGTATGGATCGTATGAATATGGGAGATGGGGACTACAAGACACCGTATGAACAAGTATTAAACGAGAAAAGGTATCTATCGGATGAAGTGAAACAAGCGTTACGAGATGAGGTAGTGAATCATAGAAATAACAAAGAAATACCGATGGAAAAAGAACAAGAAAATCCATTAGAAAATTCGAAAGAGATACCCAACCATTTAGTTACAATTGAGGTGCTAGCAAACGGTATGCAAGATGAAGAGGTTGCACGAATCCATATGATGGATGCCGTTACGAAAGATATAAATTATTTATCTGTATGGAATCAAGATAAAACAGATCCGGAAGATTTATATGTTTCCCTAATGGAAAAGAACGGGAAACGAGAAAATGTCTATTTGGATAATATTTTGAAGCCAGATTTATATGAAAAAGTTCAAAATTCTATTTTTGATGGAAGAGGAAATTTATCATTTGTCATTCATGAAAAGGATGCAAATATGAGTCTAGATGAAATCGTAAAAGATGAACGGTATGGACTCTTAGTTGATAAAGCGGAGGAACAAAAAGATCACTCATTTAATGAAAAAGAAGTGGAACTGTATAAAGAAAAGAAGAAGGATGGATATGCACCTATTGCTTCTCTAGATCAACAAATTCAGCCTTTAAAAGAAAAGGAGCCAACTATGTTAGATAAGGATTTAAGCCGAAAATTTGAAGCGTACAGACGTTCACAATATGAAGAAACACCAGATGATATTGATAGTATTGTCACTCGTGTAAAAGCTGAAGAGCGATATTATACAACAAAGTATGTTTCGATTGATAATGAGCTGGTAAGCCAGGAACACGTTGTGAAATTAGAGAACCAGGTGAATGAGAAGCTTGGGAAAGAAGGAATAACGGTGAATCAGTCTACAACTTCAAAGGAAATGGATGTAGATAAAAAATTTCAGCCATTAAACGGAAAACAAACGAATGGTAAAGAAAAAGACAAGGAGTCAGATCCTATTACTTTAGGTAATGTAGACCAGTCAAAGGCTACAAAGAAATCAAGTAGAAAAAAAGAAACAATGGAAATGGAACGATGAAAAACTTTATAAACGGAAAACCAGATTAAATCATTTTTTGTTACTCAATTGAGAAAACGGAAAGTGATTTTTTTTATGAATAGTTGTTAAAAAATAAATTGGGGTGATTAAATTGACGGATCATAAAAACACATTTTTTGAAAAATATGCAGCATATATAGAAGAGAATAAAAAACAAAATAATAAAATTGCGTACTATTACGATTTTAATTGGCATGGTTTTACCTATAATAATACAAAGTCAGATTATGGATTTGGCGTAGATATTAAATTTAACACATTTGATTTTGAAGAGGATAGTATCGGTGGCGTAACTGAATATCTTTCTGTAAAAATTGATTTGCAAGAGGGGAAATTAATTATTGAAATTGATAATAATCCCCTATTTGAGAATGTTGAAGTTATTAAGTTTTTTATTGATGATACAAACAGTAAATTCTATAAGCATTTAAGTGTTGAAGAAGGAGAAACACTTATTAAAGAGTATTGCCGACAAGCTAAAGCAAATGAAATACCCTACATTGAGTTGACTGGTTCAGCAATAGCCTTTTCATATGTTAATTAATTACTAAATAATTTTATTATTTCTACACAAGAGGGCAAATTTAAAAGCCCTCTTTCTTATTAATAGAAAGAAAGGAGTGAATGTCATGAATGTCATGAATGTATGGCTGTTTGCGGGCTGTATGTTCCTTGTAGCTGTCTTTTTGAACACATTGTTATTATTTGGGCACAGAATGATAAAAAAACGTAGGAATAAGAAATGGAAGCGTAAAACTGAAATTGCAGATTAATAGGAGGTACTTCGTATGGAGAAAACATTGTTTATTGCTGAAAAACAGAAGGTAGCTGTTGAATTATTAAAATCACCTAGATTTAGAAACTCACAAAAGAATTCGGGAAGTATGCCGTATTATGGCTACTATGAAAATCAGAATTAGATTATTAGTTGGTGCCGAGGGCATTTATTAGAGTTAAAACATCCAGAAGAGATGGATTCGAAGTATAAAGTGTTTAAATTTGAGCATTTACCTTTAATTTATCAGCCAGTTTATAAAGTAATTCAAGAATATGCTGAGCAACTACAAACACTTGTTAAACTGTTGCAGCGTCATGACGTTGACCACGTGGTCAACATTTGTGACGCTGATCGAGAAGGAGAATTAATCTATAGAGAGGTGTACGAGTACGCGGGGGTAAATAAGAAGCAGTCTCGTGTATATAAATCATCTTATGAGGCCGCAGAATTAGAGGGAGCATTGAATCGATTGGAACCATTAAAAGATTATGACGGGCTTGCTCAATCCGCTAAAGCAAGGCAATACCTGGACTATATTCTAGTAATTAATGTTACGAGGGGTTGTACATCGAAATTGGCAAGAAACCAATTCTTATTGGCTTCCGGTCGTGTTCAAATGTGTCTCTTGAATGAAATCAGTCAAAGGGAAATCGCTATACAAAATTATAAAGAACAAACCTACTATAATATAAAGCTATTAACAGAAAATGGTTTATCACCGGTGATGAAAACAGAAGAACAACTAATAGATCCATCCCCATTACAAAAGCTTGGAGATAGCTTAAAAGAAACGAATCTAATCGTAACGGAATTCAAAGAAAGTACTAGAAAAAAGAAAACGAAATTATTATATAACTTAACGGATATCTACAAAGATGCTCACGCCAAGATGAAGATAAATGCAGAAACAGCAAAAAAACATATTCAGATTTTGTATGAAGAAGGTTTTATTACTTATCCTCGTTCTTCATCCAGGCACTTACCTACGGAACAAGTGGAACGAGTGAAAGAAGTAATGGGAGCATTAGAAAAAAGCTCCTATGCAAGTCTCGTACAACAAGTAATCCCATCGTCTATTACAAAAAAACACACTACATTTAATGATGAATTAGTCAGTAGTCACTTTGCCATCATTCCAACAACAAAATTATATGCCGGAACCAACCGAAATTTATTAGAAAAACAGTTATATGACTTAATTGTAAAACGATTTATCGGGAATTTTATGAAACCAGCAATCTACCTGGTAAGGGAAGTACATTTTATAGATCAAGAGGCAAACACCTACAGTACAAAAGAAAAGATCCTACAAGAGAAAGGGTTTTTAAGTGTGTTTCAAGAGGATATAGAAGAGGGTTCAGTTGAAGCATTTCAGATACCTATTTTACGAGAAGGAGATTCTTTCAGAATCGTTCAGTATGACCTGATTGAGTCTCAAACAAAGAAACCAGCCTTTCATACTGAAAGCTCTATTTTAACCTTTATGGAGACAGCAGGACGTAAATTAGATGATGAACATTTGAAGGAACTCATGAAAGGAAAGCGGATTGGGACAGTCGCAACGGAAGAAACATTTATTCCGAAACTGTTAGACCGTAGCTATATTGATGTCACCAATAATCAAATTCGAACGACACCTATTGGTCGTACTTTTATAGATGCTTTTCCGGTAGATGCAGTCAAAAATCCAGCTTATACGGCTGAAATGGAAGGGATGATTTACATGATTGAAAAGAAAGAAATGAAATATGAGGAATTTGTAGAGAAAACAAATACGTTTGTAAAAGATACAGTGGAACAATTAGGTGCAATGGATGATAAGGTGTCAGATAGCATTATTAATACCTGGAATCAACAGATTGAGGTGTGCAAATGTCCTTGTAGAAAAGGAAAAATCCTTCATAAAGGTAATTTCTATGGTTGCAGTAATTATCCGGAATGTGAAATCTCCTTACCGAAAAAAAATAAAGAAAAAGAGATTCCGGAAGCGCAAGCAAAAAAGCTTTTTAAGGATAAAAAAACAGATCTTTTAAAAGGATTTAAGTCCAATGAGAAGGAGTTTTCCGCTTATCTCGTGTTACCTGAAGGGAAAGTGAAATTTCAGTTCCCAACACAAGAGGAGCTGTCATTTGGTAAATGTCCAAAATGTAAAAAAAGGGGATATGCTTCATCGTAAAACATTTTATGGATGCACGGAGCATAAAAATGGATGTGATTTTATGTTACCAGCCAAGATGAAAGGGAAAGCAATCCCTGGTAATCAGATGAAAAAGTTAATTCAGTATAAAACAACGGATTTTATCAACGGCTTTCAAGGAGAAAAGGGAGAATTTACAACAGCTATCTATATGGAAGCGGACGGAAGTTTGAAATTCCGTTTTCCAACGACCGAAGATCGTACCATTGGTAAATGTCCATTGTGTAAGAGTAGGGTTTTTGTAGGGAAAAGTAACTACTTATGTGAGAAATACAAAAAAGGCTGTGACTTTATTATTTTTGGTACATTCTCTGGTAAAAATCTAAGTAGTAACCATGTGGAAAAGTTATTAGAAAAGAATGTAACGGATCAGATCAAAGGGTTTATCTCGAACAAAAACGGGAAGAAGTTTGACGCTCGTTTATCATACAGCGTACAGGAGAAGCGATTAAAATTCTTATTCGGCAAATAAAAATTGAATGCATGTAAAAGAGGACTAAGAAACGGAATAGTCCTCTTTTTTATTTCATTTTATAGAATAAAGGGGGGGGATTCCGTAATGGCACGTGTCAGTACGGAGGATGCGATGAAAGCAAGAAAAGTTGACTTGATTTCATATCTGGAAGCAAAAGGAGAAACGTTTAAGAAAGAGGGAAACTATTATCGCCATGCGGAGCATGACAGTCTCATCATTAAAGGGAATCAATACGCCTGGAATAGTCGAGGGGAAAAAGGATATGGAGCGATTAGCTTTGCCATGATGTACTATGATATGACATTCCCACAAGCTGTGATGGACATTCAGAAGGGGGACTACAAAGAATTCGATCGTTCAAAAGCTGAAGAGGATCGCAAAAAAGAGCAGCAGCCTTTTAGTTATCCCAAACACCTGGAAGTAAATAAGCAAACAGAGATTAAAGAATATCTAATTCATGAACGGAAAATTGATCCTCGTTTAGTACACTGGCTGATTAAAAAGGATCTCATCGTCCAGGATAAGAAAAATAATGTGGTGTTCAAATGGAGGGAAGAGGGAGGCAAAGGGCAAGTAATTGGAATGAACCGTCAAGGTACGGTCAAAATGGAGAATAAAAGGGGAAGCTTTAAGCAAATTGTCCCGAATTATGAAAAAATCAATGCCGGTTTTATGGTTGATGTAGGTAAACCGGATAAGATTTATTTTTATGAAGATCCAATCGACATGTTATCTCATTGGAGCATTAAACAAAATAATATCCAAAACGCTCGCCTGGTTTCTATGCATGGATTGAAGTCCAAAACAGTGATTCAATCTTTAATGGATGCAAAAAAAGAAGGGCACGATATTAAAGAGGTCATAATGGCAGTTGATAATGATAAGGCTGGAAAAGACTTCATTCAGACAATGAAATGCTTTGTAGATTTTAAAGAGGAGATGCCAACGAATGAAAAAGATTGGAACGATGTCCGGAAGAAACAAGTGAGTGAGCAACAGATAAAAGAAACCACACAACCAAAGAAAATAAATCCAATTAAAGAGGTGGAGCGAAGTGTCTAATCTACCAGAAATGCCAAACATATTACAAATTTTGATGTATGGTTTTATCCTTTATGTTCTTTTTCGTATTTGTAAATTTATGTACCAGAAGTTCCAGGAGCAAAGAATATTAAAGCGAATGGCTAAGTCTGGTATTCGTTATATAGATAAAATGGACGGCCATCAATTCGAAGTATACCTAAAAGCTCTCTTTTGAGAGTTGGGCTATTCTCCAACAGTCACAAAGCAGTCAAATGATTTCGGAGCGGATCTGGTATTGAAGGGGAAAAATCGTATTGTAATCCAGGCGAAACGTTATGGGATGAAAAATAGAGTTGGCATC
This sequence comes from Bacillus sp. C30, assembly GCF_040838255.1. NCBI lineage: Bacteria > Bacillati > Bacillota > Bacilli > Caryophanales > Bacillaceae > Bacillus > Bacillus sp. C30. The sequence goes on from NZ_JBFPJH010000112.1 coordinate 9,121, forward strand.
AGTGCTGTACAAGAGATATATGCAGCACAGCCTATTACAAAGCACATGAGGGCTGGGTTGTAACAAACAGTGTATATACAAGACAAGCAAAGGAATTAGCGGAAGCTTGTCATGTAAAACTAATAGATCGTGTAGAACTTCAGAAATTGATTAATAAAATCAATCCCGAATATTCGGCTGAAGATGTGTATCAAGGGGTAAAACCTGCAGAACGGAAATGTCCAACATGTAAACATGATTTAGTCGTTCGTAATTCAAATAAAACAGGAAATAAGTTTTTTGGCTGTTCACAATATCCCACATGTACACATACAGAACCAATTAATACATGAGCTGTGATGAAAATCCGGCTCTTTTTTCATTTGTTTATAGAATACATGAAAAAAATCAGTTTAACAAAAAAATGACCCTTCAGATTTAGTTGTATGGAGTTTTTATGGGGTTATTAATATATTAAGTCGTATTTGTTATAAAAACGCATGTAAAGGGAGAAAGGGGATTTAAATGCGTTTTTAGGTATTTTAGGGGGAATAAAAAGGGTAGCCATTATTTACGACTTAACCCTTTGTCTACAATCTGACGAATTGCTTCATTTCGATTCTTAATCTTATTTTCATGCCAATAATTTTCTATTTGTTCTACTTGTTCTTTTGTAAAAGTAACTAAAATTTGAGTGTATTTGTCTTTATTAACAGCCATATTACAACCTCCTCTATAAAAAAAATATAAGTTATATAACTTATATTAACAACTGGAAAAATGAGTAATAGAATAGTCATATAAGTTATATAATTATATTGAGGAGGTTATTACATGGAACGGAAAGTTAAAAAGATGATGGCTGATCTTCAATTTATTATGAATCATGGTCAAATAAGTGTAGATTTTATGGATCTTGGATATAAAAGAATGCTTTTTAGTGCATTAGAAGCTACCGGAAAAAAAGTTTAATGTGCATACCAATGAACATAATGAAACAACCTTGTTCTTAGAACCTGTCTAAAATCTTTTTAATAAAATCGCCACGCCTGCCAATAAGCAACTCTGTCTGCTATTTTCAAGTGTTCGTTCACAGTTCTTCCATAGTCTGCGGTAATTTTCCAACC
>NZ_JBFPJH010000113.1:0-9893 GCF_040838255.1 Bacillus sp. C30
ATGAAAGAGTGAGAAGTTTGAAAGAAATATTAAAACTACAATATGCCATTATAGACATTGGTTCTAATACAATGCGCTTAGTTATTTATGAAAAACAAAGCGGGGGTTTTTATAAAGAGATTGAAAATACGAAAGTGGTCGCTAGGTTAAGAAATTATTTAGTAAATGGTGTATTAAGTGAAGAAGGAATAGAAGTATTATTACAAACATTATTTCAATTTCAAGAAAGTACACGATTCCATAAGCTGCATCATGTACTTTGTGTTGCAACGGCAACAATTAGACAGGCTGAGAATCAAGAGGAAATTAAAAAACTTGTTGAAGGGCAAACAGATTTTACTCTTAGAGTTTTATCAGAATATGAAGAAGCACGTTACGGTTATTTAGCAGTTATGAATTCCACTTCATTTTCAGAAGGAATTACAGTTGATATTGGTGGGGGGAGTACAGAAGTTACATACTTTCGAAATAGAGAAATTTTAGAATACTATAGCTTTCCTTTTGGAGCACTTTCTTTAAAGCAACAATTTATTCAAGATGATATTCCTACTACAGAGGAGTTAGATGAGATTAGAAGGTATTTATGGTATCAATTCCGAACGCTACCATGGTTAATTGATAAAAAATTGCCTCTTATCGCAATTGGGGGTAGTGCGAGGAACATGGCGAAAATCCACCAAAATTTAATTTGTTATCCTATAGCTGGATTACACTTATACAAATGAAAGAAGACGATATTAAAAATGTAAAAGATGAATTAAAACAATTATCATTCATAGATCTTCAAAAATTAGAAGGGTTAGCAAAAGATCGAGCAGACACAATTATCCCAGCGGTCGAAGTATTTCATATGCTTGTTAACGTTATAGAGGCATCGGCTTTTGTATTGAGTAAAAAAGGATTAAGAGAAGGTGTTTTCTATGAAGAATTAACGAAAGATTTGGGGATCTCATATTATCCGAACGTAGTAGAAGAGAGTTTACATTTATTGTCATATGAATACGAATTAGACATGGAATTTGTCATTCAACTTATTAAACAAGGAACATTAATTTGCAAACAACTTGAAGGAGCTGGACTCATTTCTATGTCAGCGAAAGACTGGGGAATATTCCATCAAGCAGCGAAAGTATTTAATATTGGAAAATATATAGATGAAGAAGCGAGCCGCTTACATACATTTTACTTACTAGCGAATAAAACAATTGATGGTATGATGCATAAAGATCGAGTTAGATTAGCGCTTATAGCTTCTTATAAATCAAAAATGTTATTTAAACAACATTTGGCACTGTTTGAAGGATGGTTTGATAAAAGTGAACAAAAGAAAATTCGATTATTAGGGGCTGTATTACAATTTTCGGCTGCTTTAAATATACGACAAAGATCGCTTGTTGAAACAATATATATAACGGAAAGTAACGAAGGTTTAACATTCAGGATTTTATGTGAAGAATCGGCATTGGCGGAAAAAGTTCAAGCGGAAAAACAAAAAAAACAACTTGAAAGAGTATTAAAAACGAATATTAACTTAGTATTCGAATTGAAATGTTAGGTTGTACGGATGTCTTTACAAAAAATTAACACTTTGGAATATTGTAATTTGATAAAATAAAAGTAATTAAATTATATTAAAAAAGTTTCAAAGGGAAGTGTGAAGCGAATGGAGTTACTAAAGGGGAATTTAGTAAATTTAAATGATACAGCGTATTATAATAATCGTGAATTAAGCTGGCTAGCATTTAATGAACGTGTACTACAAGAAGCGCAAGATGAAAATAATCCACTATTAGAAAGACTAAAGTTTATTAGTATTTTTAGTTCGAATTTAGATGAATTTTTTATGGTGCGCGTAGCAGGTTTGAAAGATCAAGTAAGTGCGGGATTTAATCAGCCAGAAAATAAAGCAGGTTTAACACCAAAGAAACAGTTAAATAAGATTGCGATAAAATCGCATGAGTTAATGACTGTGCAGTATGAAACGTTTAAAAATTATGTATTGCCAGCGCTTGAACTAGAGGGGATTGAGCGTTTAACATTCCATGATTTGACGAAAGAGCAAAGGGAATTTATCGAGGAGTATTTTGATGAACAAATATTTCCGGTTTTAACCCCTGTATCTATTGATGCGTATCGTCCATTTCCAATGTTATTAAATAAAAGTTTGAATTTAGCTACTATTTTATATGATGAGCAACAGGCTGAGGAAGAAAATCGTACGAAGTTAGGAATTGTACAAGTGCCTTCATTACTGGAGCGTTTCATATTTTTACCGAGTGAAGGGCAAAAACATAAATTTATTTTATTAGAAGATGTAATTAGTGGTTTTACTCATAAACTATTCACAGGATATAACGTATCACCTGTTACTCGTTTCCGTATTACACGTAATGCGGATTTAACGATCCATGAAGAAGGTGCACGCGATTTATTAAAAGTAATTGAAAAAGAATTGAAAAAGCGTAAGTGGGGAGCTGCTGTTCGTTTAGAAGTTGGTAAAGAACACATTGATGAAAGAGTGTTAGCGTTATTGTATGATGTGTTAGAAGTAAAAGATGAAGATGTGTACATGATGGATGGACCGTTAGATTTAACATGTTTATTCTCCTTATATAAAAAATTAGCGCCTTTATATGAACATCTAGTATATCCGGCTCTTATTCCTCAACCTCCTCAAGATTTAGGTGATGAGGAAGATGTATTTGAAAAAGCGATAGCACATGATATTTTATTACACCATCCCTTTGAGTCGTTTCAGCCAGTCGTTGATTTTGTCCGTGATGCGGCAGATGACTCGAATGTACTTGCGATCAAACAAACATTATATCGTGTAAGTGGAGATTCTCCAATAATTCAGGCGCTGAAGGTAGCAGCTGAAAAAGGAAAACAAGTGACGGTATTGGTTGAGTTAAAGGCAAGGTTTGATGAAGAGAATAATGTTCATTGGGCTAAAGAATTGGAACAGGCCGGATGTCACGTTATTTACGGAGTAAGTCACTTGAAAACGCATAGTAAAATTACGTTAGTTGTAAGAAGAAGAAACGGAAAAATTGAAAGGTTTGTACATCTTGGAACCGGAAATTATAATGATGCAACAGCGAAGTTGTATACCGATTTTGGATATATTACATCGCGAAAAGACTTTGGTGTAGATGCAACAAATTTCTTTAATTATTTGAGTGGTTATACAAAAAAACCGCATTTTCATCATTTATCTGTTGCCCCGTTTGATATAAGAGAGCAGTTTATGGAGTTAATAGATGAGGAAATCCGTTATCATAGACAATATGGAAATGGATATATTATCGCTAAAATGAATTCGTTAACAGATAAACCGTTAATAAAAAAAATGTATGAAGCATCACAAGCTGGGGTAAGGGTAGAGCTCATCGTTAGAGGGACATGTTGTTTAAGACCCGGGATTCCAAATGTAAGTGAAAATATTCGTGTAGTTAGTGTTGTTGGAAGATATTTAGAACATAGTCGTATTTATTATTTCCATCATAATGGAGATGAAAAAATATATTTATCTTCAGCTGATTTGATGACGCGAAATATGGAAAAACGAGTAGAAATATCCTTCCCAATTTTAGATATTGAAATGAAAGCGAGAATAAAGGCAATTTTACAGCTGGTTTTAGCTGATAATGTGAAAACACGTGAACAAAATAAAGATGGTGACTATTATTATATAATTAATAGTAGTATAGAAGAAATTGATAGCCAAGTGAATTTATTTAAGATGGCGTATCAAAATACAGACGCTGAATAGTGTGAAAAAAGTAAAAACCTCTTATTGAATTTAAGAGGTTTTTACTTTTTTTCTCTACTCATATATTCTCAAAATGGAAGGATGAGTAGAGAGAATAGTTTTTATTATAGGCGTGTGATGAGTCGGTTCGTTGAGAGAAAAACATTAGAAGAATGGTTGGTTTAAATTAATAATAGTATGGTTGTTGACAAGGCCCTCCGTAACAAGGAAAAGGTGCTGGTGGTGGGAAAGGCGGTGGATAAGGCGGATAAAACGGTCTAGGCCCGAAAGCTAATGCTCCGCCTAGCAGTCCTCCAGCAATTCCAGCTAGAAATGGAACACCGAAAAATGGAAAGAATCGTGAGTCGCCTGCTGGGCCAAAAGGTGCTGAACGAACTGGGATCGGTTGATAATATGGATACATGAACAAACCTCCTTTACTGGACTCATTTTTATCATATGGTGGACCAAGCGTGGATGAGCGAGTACAAGGAAGGATATGTAAGGAAATAGGCGAATTGTTACGAATGTTGTAGGATGAAGAGTGTAATTTCAGGTTTTGACATAAAGCGGAATGGGACACGTGTTCTTCCAATACCTCGATTGACATAGAGAGTCAAACCTTGAATGTTATAGAAACCTTCAATATATTCTTTTGCAAGCGACGGGGTAATAATAGCACCTAAAAAAGGAATTTGTACTTGTCCGCCATGGCTATGACCAGAAAGTTGAAGATTGATTGGATATGTAGCGATTTGTGGCGCGATATCTGGTTCGTGAACGAGAACAATTGTATAAATATTTTGTTTTGCATGTTGTAAAGTTTCCGCTATTTTTGGTTTACCCAGTAGCATATCATCGAGTCCGAAAATAGAAATTTCACTATTATCCAGTAAACGAATTCGCTTTTCGCTATTTTGCAAAAGTTCAAATCCAGATTCGCGCATGATGTGATCATAGTATTCAGTTCCATATCCGCCATGGTCGTGGTTACCATAAATAGAAAATTTACCGAAGGGTGCCTGTATATTCTTTAAAATGGATGCAACAAAAGAAGCCTCGGTATATGTTTGGTAATCATCAATGAGATCACCAGTAAAAAGGACAATATCTGGCTTTTCAGCATTAATCTTGGAAACGATTTGAGATAAACGTTGGAGAGAGAAATAGTATCCTAGATGTAAATCGCTAAATTGAAGGATCTTCATACCATGAAAACCTTTTGGTATGAGTGGTGATTTAAGTGTGTGTTGCGTAAAAGAAAGCAAATAGGGCTCTATATATTTAGCATAATAATAGCCGATGCTTGCGGTTATAAATGAATAGAGACAAGTGCGTATTCCAGATTTCAAAAAATTTCTTCTTGTAATTTTCTTCATATACAGGTTACTCGAACCTCCCTTCAGTTTTTTAAAAATATATTTTAAACACTAAAAAAGTAGTATAGATTACGAAAAAAATGAACGAAAAGAAACCTCTTTACGTTAAAATATCAGAAAAATTGAAAAAAATAAAGATTTCTATCAAATAAAGTGATAAAATGAATGTGTATTCATTTTTTGGAGGGGATGTATGTGAAAGAGAAGGTAGTTATTATAACAGGTGGATCAAGTGGAATGGGAAAAGGGATGGCGATACGTTTTGCGAAAGAAGGGGCACGTGTTGTTATTACAGGGCGTACAAAAGAAAAGCTAGAAGAAGCAAAGTTAGAAATTGAACAGTTTCCAGGGCAAGTATTATCTGTACAAATGGATGTACGAAATACTGATGATATTCAAAAAATGATTGAACATATTGATGAGAAGTTTGGACGAATTGATATTTTAATAAATAATGCAGCTGGAAACTTTATTTGTCCAGCAGAGGACTTATCTGTGAATGGCTGGAATTCGGTAATTAATATTGTATTAAATGGTACATTTTATTGTAGTCAGGCTATTGGGAAATATTGGTTTGGAAAAGGTATAAAAGGAAATATTATTAACATGGTGGCAACATATGCATGGGATGCAGGCCCAGGGGTTATCCATTCGGCAGCAGCTAAAGCTGGTGTATTAGCGATGACAAAAACTCTTGCTGTTGAGTGGGGACGTAAATATGGAATACGAGTTAACGCTATCGCACCAGGACCAATTGAACGTACAGGTGGTGCCGATAAATTATGGATTTCAGAAGAAATGGCTAAGCGTACAATACAAAGTGTCCCACTTGGTAGGCTGGGGACACCAGAAGAAATTGCGGGTCTAGCTTATTATTTATGTTCAGATGAAGCTGCATACATAAATGGAACTTGTATGACAATGGATGGTGGCCAGCATTTGCATCAATATCCATTTTAAAAGGGATGAAAAAAACGAATGATTTATTCATTTCTTTGTGGTAAAATATGACGAAATTGTGACACTTAAAAGAAATGGGTTTACAAGAGGGGATATATACGTTATATTTAAGACCTCTTTTTTCTTCATAGTAGAATTGCTAATTCCCCTTAGCATTTTACCCCTCTAATCCCTTCAGGAAAACTGAAGGGATTTTTTATTATTTTTCCGTAAATATCGTGTTATAATTTTTGAAAAGTAAAGGGAGGGAAGCACGTTGATAGATGCATTAGATGTAATGAGTAACTTGGATAAAGTCCTTCCTTATTATCAAGCTATTTTTAGTGCTGATGAGCATACAATAATTGGATATGAAGTTGTAGGACGAATTCAAACAGAAGAGGGCATACAAAGTTTAGCATCTTTCTTCCATGATGATTCTATTCCGAGTGAGTTCCAACTTGAAGCGGATAACATCATCGTAGAAAAAGCGTTAAATAGGTATTTAGAAACGGATCAAAAATTATTATTATTTATACATCGGAATGCTAATGTATTAATGAATGATGAAGATGAAAGTTTACTTCAACTTTTGCTGATGTATGAAGAACAAGGTTTGAACTTACAACGCATTGTTCTGGAAATAACAGAACATGAATGTAAAGAAGATATAGAACAATTTAATCATTTACTCATGTATTATCGTACATATGGTATTCAAATTTCGATTAATAAAGTCGGAACGGGTACAAGTAATTTAGAGCGTATTAGCGTGTTAGCACCGGATATTTTAAAAGTAGATTTAACAAATTTAAGGCAAACTGCACTTTTACAATCTTATCAAGATATTTTATATTCCTTATCTTTACTTGCTAGAAGAATTGGTGCGACATTGTTATATGAAGAAATTGATGCTTTTTATCAACTACAATATGCTTGGAAAAACGGTGGTAGGTATTATCAAGGTAATTATTTGAAAGAATGTTTACCTGATTTTATTGAAACGAATGTTTTAAAAGAGCGACTTGGTAATGAATGTCATCAATTTATTCTGCATGAGAAGAAGAAGTTGCAAAAAATTTATAATTTAACAGAGATGTTACGTGATCGAATTGGTGATGTTCTGTCAAAACAAAAAAAGAATGAAGATATAAATGATTGGTTATTACAATTTAGCCAAAGCATATCACAATATAGTTTTCGGATATTTATTTGTAATGAAGATGGTTTTCAACAATCGGGTAATATTATGAAAAAAGATGGTGGATGGATCATTATGCCAGAGTATTATATGAAGAACTGGAGCTGGCGCCCGTATTTTCTAGAAAATATAATGAAAATGCGTTTTGAGAATAAGGCAAGACTTTCAGATTTATATGCTGATATCGAAACTGGTGAAATGGTACGAACATTTTCATTCCCGATTGATGATGAAAACTTTTTATTTATAGATTTATCGTACGAATATTTATATGAAGAAGATGTTTTATTTTAATGCACGAAGAGATTCGTGTATTTTTTTGTTTGTTTTTATCATAAATTGGTAATAGTGAAAATGATGATGAAAATGCTGTCTATCGTTGTAAAGATTTTACGAACGAAATCATCCCTTTCTTTGCATAATCATTGTTACAATGAATACTACAAAGACAAGCTCTTTTAAAAGGAAGGTGAAAAAATGAAGAAATATGGAATATGGTTTGTTCTATTTATATGTGTTGCCTTTCTAGTTGGCTATAGTGTCACAACTGTTTTAGGAAAAGAAGAAGTGAAAGTGGATCGGAAAGAAGTGTTTACAACGATACAAAAAGGTTATGAGATGCAATTTTCAATCCGCGGGAAGCAAATACCTATGAATAAGATGATAGAGACGTTATCACCATATTTTACAAATAATTTCCTTCAAGTTTTTACAGATGAAAACAGTAGAAATGAAAAACAAAGTGGTGAATATTTACTTCCAGCAAAAGAAGCTCCGTTTTCTTTTAATTCAGAAACAAAAATGTCTTATGATGAAGAACATAAAAATTTATATGTCTATGAGCGGACAAAGAGTGGGCAATATCAAATTGTGACATTGCAAAAGGATAATGGAAAATGGAAATTAGCAGGGTATCATGAAAGTCAAGAACTGTTGACTGAAATAAAAAGGTTACAACAATTATGAGAATAGGAATAGGTGTCGCCTATTCCTATTCTATACCGAGTAGCTGTTGTAATTTTTCAATTTGAAAACCCGCCACAACTTCTTCGTCAATTACAACTGTTGGAGTTGAATAGGATTCATAGTCATATAAAAGACGATTGCGTGCAGCAGCGTCTTTTTTTATGTCAAATTCTTCATATACAACGTTATTATGTTTTAAAAATTCTTTTACAATGGTACAAGGCGGACAATCAGGTTGTGTATAAACCTCAATTTTTTTCATTGTAATTCCTCCCTTTTTCTGTTGTTTATTATATTCTGCCAGTATAAAAAGCGCAATAAAGAAGTAAAAAGATGCTCTTTCATCTTTTTACATCTTATTTCGACAAATTTTAGTTGAGTTTCTTGCCAAGAACCTTTATCCTAGATTGTGGAACGTTTTTTCTGTTATGACGGATAGAATGAGTATAGCTGTAAAACCTATTGGTAGGAAGATCATAGAAAGGAGAGATTTCATGTCTCTACTCCAAGGAATTTTAACTCGACTTGTTAGTCTACAAGAACAAGCTGAAAGCGGTGAAGTAGCACAACGCTATTTTGAAGTGAACGGTGAGCGCAAATGTAGCGTGAAATTTTTCGATAAAAGTGAAATGTATGAGTTAGAAGTGTATCAACAAGGTGAAAAACCTCAAGTGTATCAATTCGATAATATCGATATGGTTGCAATTGAGATTTACGATATCATTTCTTGATACATATAAAAAAGGTACTGCCAAATGGCGGTACCTTTTTTAGTTATATTAATTAATGGGCTATATAGGTAGTAGAAGTTGTAATTTAAGTCGCGATTAAATAAAAGAGTTTTTACAAATGTATATGTATAGGAATTTTTTATTTTTCCTACAATGATAGTAAATATTAATAGGAGGTGCAAAGGATGGAACGCTTACCGATTGTTATTTGTCCTAATTGTCACAGTCATGCTGAAATTAATCACGTATTAACCGCCCAGTCTAATCAAAATGTAATTTATACATGTAGGTTTTGTAATTATGTAATTCGAAATATTGAAACGAATAAAGGGTAGTAAGTTATAATTTTTGTTTTTGTCCCATACAATGAGAATACGAAAAGTCTGTCTAATTGAAAGGACGTGACTATGTGGACGGTGAGTATACATTTTATAATGTTTCAGAGAGACATTTGAATTTTGATATGGTATTTAACCGTATTTGTAGTTTCATTGAAAAGGATCCGCGAAATTTATATCGATTATCTATTGGGACAGACTCACAAGCGCATCAAAAGGATACGAGGTTTATTACAGCGATACATATTCATCGTGTTGGAAAAGGAGCATGGGGATGTTTGCATCATAAATCAGTGAAAAATAAGCCAGCAACGTTGCGAGAGAAAATATATTTAGAAACACAGTTTAGTCAAGAAATCGCCTATCTATTTACTCCCAATCATATACAAGCGATATGGGATTTATTGCACCCATACGCTCAAGATGGAGCAGGATTCATAATGGAAATTCATTTAGATATCGGGAATGATGGTTTAACAAAAGAATTTATTTTAGATATGACGATGAAAATTCAAGCAATGGGATTAACAGCAAAAATTAAACCAGATGCTTATGCGGCATTTAGTTACGCAAACAGATATACAAAAT
>NZ_JBFPJH010000114.1:0-9873 GCF_040838255.1 Bacillus sp. C30
CCTATATACATATGGAATACAACAATAATTAAATTGAAACAGAAAGAGGAAATGAAATGAAAAAAGTATGGAAATCGATGGATTATTCCTTATTACTTCCTCTTGTTATCTTATGTGTGTTGGGAGTTATAATGGTATATAGTTCTAGTTCCATTGTTGCGATTTCGAGGTTTGATAAACCAGCAAATTTCTTTTTTAAAAGACAGTTAATGACTTTGGCTGCTGGGGCAATCATATTAATAATTATCGCTACTATCCCATATAAAGTGTGGAGGAAACGAATTTTTTTATTGGGGAGTTATGGTATTAGTGTTGCATTATTAGCGGCAGCTGCATTTTTCACTAAGACAGTAAACGGCGCAAATGGATGGGTATTTGGAATACAGCCTGCAGAATTTGTGAAGATAACTGTTATCCTCGTATTGGCTCATTTTTTTGCGAAAAGACAAGAAACGAATACGCCTGTTTTGAAAGGATCGGGACCGGTACTTTTTGGTGTTGGTTTAATCATGGTTTTAATTTTAAAGCAAAATGATTTAGGTACCGATTTGTTAATTGCAGGAACAGTAGGAATTATGTTTCTTTGTTCGGGAGTGCGGATTAATTTATGGATTAAACGAATTGTTTTAACTTCTATAGTATGGGTTCCGGCACTATATATTCTCGGTAATTATGCATTAGATCCATATCAGAAGGCACGTTTTTCAGTTTTTCTTGATCCATTTAATGATCCTCAAAAGGATGGGTTCCAATTAATAAATTCTTTTATTGGAATTGCTTCAGGAGGGCTAAATGGTCGAGGGTTAGGGAACAGTGTGCAAAAATATGGATACTTACCAGAACCGCAAACAGATTTTATTATGGCAATTATATCTGAAGAGCTTGGATTTATAGGCGTAGCTGTCATTTTAATCTGTTTACTACTTATTATTATTCGGGCATTTAGAGTTGCACAAAAGTGTAACGATCCATTTGGAAGTTTAATAGCCATCGGAATTGCAAGTTTGTTTGGAGTTCAAACTTTTATAAATGTCGGTGGTATGTCTGGGTTAATACCGCTTACAGGGGTACCATTACCGTTTGTTAGTTATGGTGGGAGTTCTTTGTTAGCTAATCTGCTTGCAATGGGTATGCTGTTAAATATTGCTAGTTATGTAAAACGACAAGAGAAACAACAAAACAAATTGACTAACGAAATAGAACAAGGTGGACCGCATCTTGTTGTTGTAAAATAAAAAACACATTGAGCTCTAGAGTTCAATGTGTTTTTTATTTTGTTAGGTTTTAAATGTGATACAATATTGATTGTTTTAAAACGAAAAGTATATTACATTTAAGTTAATGTGATATACAATATTGTTGTTAGAAAAGGAAGAGTTATGCTATACTATTTTTGTGAAACAAATTGATCAGAAAACTTATCATTTGTTGAAAAATAAGGTATGATGGATAAAAATAAAGTGAAGCTTTCTAAGTATAATATAATGTAGAAAGTGAAGAACTTCACGCTCTTTAGAGTGTGTATGTATTTTATCTCTAGAGTGGTAGGAAAATAGAGGGGGAAAATCATGACAAAGCTGCAACGTATTCAAAAAGTATTGGTAGCTAACCGTGGAGAGATAGCAATTCGTGTGTTCCGAGCATGTTCAGAACTTGGATTAAACACAGTTGCGATCTATTCTAAAGAGGATAGCGGTTCTTATCATCGCTATAAAGCCGATGAGTCCTATTTAGTTGGGGAAGGGAAAAAGCCAATTGATGCTTATCTAGATATTGAAGGCATTATTGAGATTGCGAAAAGTAATCATGTAGATGCAATCCACCCTGGATATGGTTTCTTGTCAGAAAATATTCAATTTGCAAAACGTTGTGAAGAAGAAGGGATTATCTTTATCGGTCCAAAAAGTAAGCATTTAGACATGTTTGGAGATAAAGTTAAAGCAAGAACACAAGCGCAGCTAGCACAAATTCCAATTATTCCTGGTAGTGATGGTCCAGTAAATTCAATAGAAGAAGTTGAAGAATTTGCTGAAAAGTATGATTACCCGATTATTATTAAAGCATCCCTTGGTGGCGGCGGTCGCGGTATGCGTATTGTACGTGCTAGTGAAGAATTAAGAGAATCGTATAATCGCGCGAAATCAGAAGCAAAAGCAGCCTTTGGTAATGATGAAGTGTACGTTGAAAAATTCGTTGAAAAACCTAAACATATAGAAGTACAAATTTTAGCAGATGAAGAAGGTAATGTTGTTCATTTGTATGAGCGTGATTGCTCTGTACAACGACGCCATCAAAAAGTAGTTGAAATTGCACCGAGCGTGTCGCTTTCAGATGATTTGCGTCAGCGTATTTGTGATGCTGCAGTAAAGTTAACGAAAAATGTAAATTATTTAAATGCTGGAACGGTAGAATTCCTTGTAAAAGGTGATGAGTTTTACTTCATTGAAGTAAACCCACGTGTTCAAGTTGAACATACGATTACAGAGATGATTACAGGAGTGGATATCGTTCAATCGCAAATTTTAATAGCTGATGGACATGCATTACATAGCAAAATGGTAGGTGTTCCTAAGCAAGAGGAAGTGGTTGTACATGGATTTGCAATCCAATCTCGTGTAACGACAGAAGACCCACTTAATAACTTTATGCCTGATACAGGAAAGATTATGGCGTACCGATCAGGCGGTGGTTTTGGTGTTCGTCTTGATACAGGTAATAGTTTCCAAGGTGCAGTTATTACACCGTACTACGATTCTTTACTTGTAAAAGTTACTACTTGGGCACTTACTTTTGAACAAGCCGCTGCAAAAATGGAACGTAACTTAAAAGAATTCCGTATTCGTGGTATTAAAACAAATATTCCATTCCTAGAGAATGTAGTAAAACATAAAAACTTCTTATCAGGAGAATATGACACTTCATTTATTGACGCGTCACCTGAACTATTCTTGTTCCCGAAACGTAAAGACCGCGGAACAAAAATGTTAAATTATATTGGTACAGTAACAGTAAATGGCTTCCCAGGAGTAGGGAAAAAAGAGAAACCAATTTTCCCAGATGCTCGTATACCAAATGTGATACACTCAGAGCCAATGCAAAATGGAACGAAACAAATTTTGGATGAGCGTGGAGCGGATGGATTAGTAAAGTGGGTACAAGATCAAAAGCGTGTACTTTTAACTGATACAACATTCCGTGATGCACATCAGTCATTACTTGCAACTCGTGTTCGTACAAAAGATTTACATCACATTGCAGAGCCGACAGCGAGAATGTTACCAAACTTATTCTCAGCAGAAATGTGGGGCGGTGCAACGTTTGATGTTGCGTATCGTTTCTTGAAAGAAGATCCATGGGAACGATTACTAGATCTTCGTGAAAAAATGCCAAACGTTTTATTCCAAATGTTACTTCGCTCTTCAAACGCAGTAGGTTACAAAAACTATCCAGATAATTTAATTCAAAAATTTGTGGAATGTTCTGCTCAAGCTGGAATTGATGTGTTCCGTATTTTTGATAGCTTAAACTGGGTAGAAGGCATGAGAGTTGCAATTGATGCTGTACGAGATACTGGTAAAATTGCAGAAGCGACAATGTGTTACACAGGAGATATTCATGACCCGTTACGTAGTAAATACGATTTAAATTATTATAAAAACTTAGCAAAAGAGTTGGAAGCATCAGGAGCTCATATTTTAGGAATTAAAGATATGGCGGGCTTACTAAAGCCAAACGCAGCATATGATTTAGTTTCAGCATTAAAAGAGACGGTGTCGATTCCAATTCACCTGCATACACACGATACGAGCGGAAATGGTATTTTAACGTATACAAAGGCAATTGAAGCGGGTGTTGATATTGTCGATGTAGCGGTGAGTTCAATGGCTGGTCAAACGTCACAACCAAGTGCGAATACACTATACTATGCGTTAGGTGGAAACGAAAGACAGCCAGATGTTAATATAGACTCATTAGAAAAACTATCTCATTATTGGGAAGATGTACGAAAATATTATGCTCCATTTGAAAGTGGTATGAATGCTCCTCACACAGAGGTATATATGCATGAAATGCCGGGTGGACAGTATAGTAATCTTCAACAACAAGCAAAAGCGGTTGGCTTAGGAGATCGCTTTGATGAAGTTAAAGTGATGTATCGCCGTGTTAATGATATGTTTGGCGACATTGTAAAAGTAACACCATCATCTAAAGTTGTCGGTGATATGGCATTATTTATGGTTCAAAATCACCTAACAGAACAAGATATTTTAGAACGTGGACATGCTATGGACTTCCCAGGATCTGTTGTTGAAATGTTCTCTGGAGATTTAGGACAACCATATGGTGGTTTCCCGAAAGAATTACAAAAAATTATTTTAAAAGGGAAAGAGCCATTAACAGTAAGACCGGGGGAATTATTAGAACCAGTAGATTTCGATGCTTTAAAAGAAGAGTTATTCCACAAACTTGGACGCGAAGTAACAATTTTTGATGTAGTCGCATATGCATTGTATCCAAAAGTATTTATGGACTACGAAAAAGTTGCTGGGATTTATGGAAATGTATCTGTGCTTGATACACCGACATTCTTCTATGGTATGAGACTTGGTGAAGAAATTGATGTGGAAATCGAGCAAGGTAAAACATTGATGGTTAAACTAGTTTCCATTGGGGAGCCACAGCCAGATGGAAATCGTGTGCTTTACCTGGAGTTTAATGGACAACCGCGTGAAATCGTAGTGAAAGATGAAAACGTGAAATCAACTGTTGCACAGCGTGTGAAGGGGAATCGTGAAAATCCAAATCATATTAGCGCAACGATGCCGGGAACTGTTATTAAAGTAGTTGTAAAAGAAGGCGATGAAGTGAAAAAAGGTGATTCCATGGCAATTACAGAAGCTATGAAAATGGAAACGACGGTTCAAGCGCCATTTAGTGGTAAAGTGAAAAAAGTATATGTAAATGATGGGGATGCAATTCAAACGGGAGATTTACTCATTGAATTAGATCATTAAAATAAAGAAAAAGAGCTGTGCGAAAGCAGCTCTTTTTTGTGTGTAAATAATACCTTGCCGAATTGGCAAGGTATTAAAGTTTTACTTTATTTTGTTTGCTTAGAAGTTGATTCAGTTTCTTTTGCATTGACTGTACTTCTTGTACCTATCATAACTAAATAGCATAGTACAGCAAACAAGCAAGAAATGAAGAGCGAATGTAATAATGCCATTGCTAAACTAGCATTTGTAAATACGACTAAAATCCCTACTATAGCTTGAAGTGTAACAAGGATAAATGAAATAATCCATCCCCAGTATACTACACGCTGCTGCTTGTAATGGCGAATAGCGATAATCATCGCATATAGTATCCAAGCGAAAATTAACATCGCTGCAACTCTATGTCCCATTTGAACCCACTCATGTAGTTGAGTTGGCATAGGTCTATTTTTGCTACATAAAGGGAAGTCTGGACAGGCTAAGGTAGCTCGTTCGTGACGTACTAAAGCTCCTGTGTAGACAACGATATAACTGTAAATTGTTACACCATAAATATGAAATTTCATTTTTTTGTCCATAATAAGTGAACGTGCATCAAATTTCTGATCAATTTCAAAAATAAGACACGTTAACAAGATGACAGAAGCAAATGAAATTAAGGAAATACCGAAATGAATAGCTAATACAGCAGGCATTTGACCCCAAACAACCGCCGCCGCCCCCATTAATGCTTGTGCAACTAAAAATACGAAGGATAAAATTGCTAACGTCTTTGTTTCGCGCACATGTTTATAATATTTCCAGGACAAGATACAAAGAAGAGTAACAAGGATTCCTGCTGATCCAGATGTTAAGCGGTGACTTAGCTCAATAATAGTCTCCATTGATAAATTAGATGGAACAAATTCACCGTTACAAAGAGGCCATGATTTGCCGCATCCTTGGCCTGAACCCGTTTTTGTAACTAAAGCGCCTCCTAGTAAAACTACTAATAAATCGAGACTTGTAATGACTGCTAACCATTTAATAAAGCGTTGCAATCTCTTTCACCATCTTTCTGCTATGAAGTTATTGCGAAATATTTTCATTCCATTATGTATAGAATAAAACGTGCTACAGTCCTATGATATATAAAAAATAATAAAATAGCAAAGAAATGGAGGGCGAGGACAACGTACGTATTATAAAGAAAAAAATGGAATTTAAAATACATATTTTAGGAGGAATTCAGGCTATTTTGAAAAGAAATGGGGAGAATACATGCTAAATATGACAAAATAGTTTATTATAGAAGATAACATCATGTTATGATAAGGATAAATTAGAATAAAGTTTTTTAATGTTTGACACAAAAAGTTCATGTTTTCTTCACAAAATGTTCGGGAAATGTGATTTAATATATTGGAGTATGGGCGTAGATTAGTAGTAGAATGGGTTAACAATATTTCTACTGTAATAATATTGCTATATAGAAGCGAAATATTTCACATGAAATATATGCTTAGAAAGATGATAGGTTTAAGAGGGGGTTAAAGTGATGAACCATGCAACAAGTGAGCTGCATGATGAGTCAGCTGTTTCAATTGTACCGGAAACAACTCGGTTACAAGATTTATCAGCGCTCGTTAAAATGGGGATTGTAAACTCAAATACACTTACTGTATTTACAGGATTTTGGTTGGCTTTACATTTTAATGGATTGAGTGTTATGGACAATCTAGATAAGTTATTTTTCACAATCGTTGGTTCGGCATTAATTATGGCAGGGGTATGTTGTTTAAATAACTACATTGACCGAGATATCGATCCATTAATGGAAAGAACAAAAAACCGTCCAACGGTAACAGGTAAATATAAACCTGGCTTTGCACTTGCATTTGGACTTGTAATTTTACTTCTTGGCTTTGCATTTTTATTACTTACTACACCGATGGCAGTGTTAATCTCATTTATTGGTGCCTTCACATATGTTGTTTTATATACGTTATGGACGAAGAGAAAATATACGTTAAATACTGTTGTAGGTAGTATATCAGGAGCAGTTCCACCTTTAATTGGATGGGCGGCAATTGATCCGTCTTTAAATCATCCAATTGCTTGGATGTTATTTTTAATTATGTTTATTTGGCAAATCCCACATTTCCTCGCATTAGCGATGAAGCGTGTTGATGAATATCGAAATGCAGGAATCCCAATGCTTCCTGTTGTACAGGGATTTGATATTACGAAACGTCAGATTATGATTTGGACAGTATGTTTATTACCACTACCATTTTATATGAGTGGACTTGGAATAACATTCATGGTAATTGCAACATTGCTTAACATCGGATGGATCGCATTAGGGCTTTATGGCTTCCGTCAGCAAGATGACATCAAGTGGTCCGTAAAAATGTTTGTTTATTCCCTGAATTACTTAACAATCTTATTTGTGTCAATGATTGTAGTTACATTCTTCTAAGACAACGACATGATTGGATTTCTTTACGTTGAGATTTACTTTACTTAACTATAAAGTACAATCTAATTCACAAAGAAAGTGGGGGTTGTTTGTATGAAGAAACAGTGGCGACTGCTTTCGTTCGTTTCACTGCTGGCTTTACTGTTAGGGGGATGCGGTAAAGCTTTTCAGTCTACTTTAATTCCGCAAGGGGAAGTAGCAAAAATGCAATATGATTTGCTCTTGCTAGCGAGTGCAATCATGGTAGGAGTAGTACTTGTAGTTACTATTATTTTCTTATATGTAATTGTGCGTTTCCGACAAAAAAAGGGTGAGGAAGATTATATTCCAGAGCAAGTTGAAGGAAATCACAAACTAGAAATTATATGGACAGTCATTCCGATTATTCTTTTGTTAATCTTGGCTGTTCCGACTGTTACATATACATTCAAGCTTGCTGATGTAAGTGCGATGGAGAAAAAGAATATTGATAAAGATACTATCGTTGTTGATGTAACAGCGAATCTTTATTGGTGGGAATTTTCTTATAAATCAGAAAAAATAGTAACTTCTCAAGATTTAGTTATCCCCACAGGTAAGAAAGTGTACTTGAATTTGAAGGGTGCCGATATTAAACATTCGTTTTGGGTTCCATCTTTAGCTGGGAAAATGGATACAAATACAGATAATGTAAACAAAATGTGGTTAAAGGCAGATAAATCGGGCACTTATAATGGTTTTTGTACAGAATTTTGTGGCCCATCACATTCTTTAATGCAGTTCAAAGTGAAAGCTCTGGATGAAAGCGAGTACAAAAAGTGGCTTGCTGACATGAAGAAGATTGATGGAAAAAAAGAAGTAGCTGCTACAAAGGCACAAGAGGGTCAAGAAATATTTAATAAAAGCTGTATTGGTTGTCATGCAGTTGGATCAAATGATAGTAGACCACCTTCTGCTCGTATCGCACCGAACTTAGCAAACTTCGCAGATCGCGATATGGTTGCTGGTATTGCCGAAAATAATGAAGAGAACTTAAAAAAATGGCTCAAAGATCCTGAAAATATGAAACCAGGTAATAAAATGACTGGTAAATATGGCAACTTAACGGATGATCAAATTAATGCATTAAATGCATATTTACAAACGTTAAAGATTGAAAAATAAAGAGGGATCATTTGCGAAGGGGAGGTTGAAAACGTGAGTTCTGTAGCAAAAAAACAGGGGATGGGTGCTGTCATATGGGATTATTTAACGACAGTAGACCATAAAAAGATTGCCATTCTCTATTTAATTGCAGGTGGATTGTTTTTTGTAATAGGTGGAATAGAAGCACTATTTATTCGCCTGCAGTTAGCGATTCCTAACAATGCTTTTCTTGTTGGGGATGCTTATAATCAAGTATTAACGATGCACGGTACAACAATGATTTTCCTCGCAGCTATGCCACTCGTGTTTGCATTTATGAACGCCGCTGTACCACTTCAAATTGGAGCACGTGATGTGGCGTTCCCGTTTTTGAATTCGCTCGGATTTTGGTTATTTTTCTTTGGTGGATTATTTTTAAATTTAAGTTGGTTTTTAGGAGGAGCGCCTGATGCAGGGTGGACATCGTATGCATCTTTAGCTTTAGCCTCTAAAGGACATGGTGTTGATTTTTATGTACTCGGCTTGCAAATATCAGGTATTGGTACATTAATTGGAGGTATTAACTTCCTTGTTACAATTATTAATATGCGCGCGCCAGGGATGACGTACATGCGCATGCCGATGTTTACATGGACAACATTTGTAACATCTTCACTTATTTTATTTGCCTTTCCACCATTAACTGTAGGATTAGGACTTTTAATGTTAGATCGTTTATTTGGCACAAGTTTCTTTAATCCGGCACTAGGTGGGAACACGATTATATGGGAGCATTTATTCTGGATCTTCGGTCATCCGGAAGTATACATTCTTATACTCCCAGCTTTCGGAATATTCTCAGAAATCTTCGCCACATTTTCGAAAAAACGATTATTCGGTTATTCCTCTATGGTGTTCGCGACAGTATTAATAGGGTTTTTAGGATTTATGGTATGGGCGCATCATATGTTTACTGTTGGTCTTGGGCCTGTTGCAAATGCTATCTTCTCGGTTGCAACAATGGCGATTGCAGTTCCAACGGGTATTAAAATATTTAACTGGCTCTTTACAATGTGGGGTGGAAGTATTAGGTTTACAACACCAATGATGTGGGCGGTAGCTTTTATTCCATCCTTCGTTATGGGTGGAGTTACAGGTGTTATGCTTGCTTCTGCACCAGCTGATTATCAGTTTCATGATAATTATTTCGTAGTAGCACACTTTCATTATGTAATTGTTGGTGGTGTTGTATTTGGTTTACTTGCAGGTGCGCATTATTATTGGCCACTTATGTTTAATAAAGTATTAAAT
>NZ_JBFPJH010000115.1:0-9734 GCF_040838255.1 Bacillus sp. C30
ATCCATATTCACTTCATTTTTTATAAATGTGTTCCGAATCTGATCAATCAATTCTCTCCTGTGGACTAAAAATAAAACCCGTTTTCTGTTATTTGTTGACATTCGGGCGATATCTGAAATAATAACCGACTTACCAGCCCCACATGGAGCAACAACACAAGGAGATTTAAACCCTTCTATATAAGCTTTTCTTGTCTTCTCAACTAATTTATTTTGATAATT
The DNA here is from genome assembly GCF_040838255.1 of Bacillus sp. C30. NCBI lineage: Bacteria > Bacillati > Bacillota > Bacilli > Caryophanales > Bacillaceae > Bacillus > Bacillus sp. C30. The sequence continues at coordinate 223 of NZ_JBFPJH010000115.1, forward strand.
ATGTAGTTGAAACATCGGAATGTAACAACTCGCCTTGTACGCAACCTTTACGATCATCGATTTGATTTTTAGCGTATGTGCTATTTGTTGCACTTAAAACAAACCCTCGTGTACCATCTGCCTTTACTTGCAAACGCCCTACAATATCACATAACCCTAGAACATTATTCATGATTTTCTTGTTGATTTGAGGGTAAGATCGATTATATTGTTGCCCATCGCTATCAATATAAAGATCATCAGTTTCCCAAGCAGTCCAGATAAGGTTTGCACCTAAATTTTTTAAATATCGTAAACTGTTTACAATTCTAAATTGCATATATTGATAGTCACCTTGAGAGGGAACACCTTTGTTTTCCCCTTTACTTCCAAGATCAGATAGCAGACAACGTTCTAGTTCGCTTATGTTATCTACAACAATGTTGTCATACACATCTTTGTAATTCTTGTCCAAATCAAGAATTAAATTTTCCCAAAATGTCCATGTATCAGTATTATCAACATACACAATATCAATATTTTCTTGACCTTTTAACACTTTCGAAGTTCGGTCTACATCTAAAACAAGTGTTTTGCCTGGAAAGTATTTAATTGATGTTGTCTTTCCCATTCCAGGTGGCGCATAAATCAAATATGTTTTTTGTGTATTTGTAATTTCCTTTGCACTAGTTATTTTCATTTTTTCACCTCCGCCATGTTTTTCAAAACGAAAATAGAAGCTTTAATATCGAGAATCTTGGTTTCAGTGTTTTTAATGTTATTTTCAACAATAGGCTTCTTTTCTATCAATCTTTCTAATTCACCCTTATGTTCACGCAACTTTCTATTCATAACATTTAGCGACTGTTCTAACTCTTCAATTGCAGCGTTCAAAACGGAAACACCTCTTCCTGCTTAAGGTCCTCATATATTTCCATGAGATCCCGTAATCCATGCTCATAAGCAACAACCATCAATGAAGCATGTGGATCATCACCGTGTTTATATCGTTCTATTAGATTCATAGTAATTTGCATTTTATGTTCGATTTTTGTTTGTATATCCAAGCTATTCACCTGCTATTTCTATTTGATAATGAGACGTTACATAGCCCTTGACACACCACTCATCTGTGTGGAGGAGAATACCATCAAAATCAATAAATGCATCACCAATGTATATTTCACCGCCACAATGCGCACATTCTATATGAACGTTATCCTTTGACAAATCATGTAGATTACCAGTAGTCATTGGATTTTCTACCATTAACATTCACTCACTTTTCTCATGACACACATATAGAAGAAACTGTCTGTAATTTCAGCGTAAGTGTTCTTCAATTTATCACTTGTTTTATGAATTTGTTCTTTCCTACTGATAAGACCCGGTTTATGTACTTTTCGTATCGGTGTAATGTGGATGTAACCAGCCTTTTCTTTTTCTTTCACTAATTTAATAATTTCACGGTAATTTTGATTTTTTAATGTTGTTTGGAACATGTGATTACTCCTTTTCCATATAACTTTTTCATGCTATGATTCTTATAAGTTTATTTTGTTTAGATCACCTGTTGGCGCAGGTGATTTTTTAGTGTTTTACACTCCGATGATAGTGAAGTAGTACCGATTGGTTTATAATTTGGATTAATTTTTTTAAATGCTGCAGTTTTTAATTTAGTGATGACAGGTCTGCTTTTACCAAGAAATTCTCCAATTTCACTATCTTTATAACCCTGACCTTTTTTTACTACTACTATTTTTTCTTTTGGTGTTAACTTACTTAATGCTTCTTCATATTCAACTGTTAACATAACTTCTTCTTCCACATTCACTGGTGAAATTGCGAAAAAACCATCTTTATCGTCATCTTCTATTTGTATATCAATGGAATGGAAAGACAGATTTTGTCTTTCTTCTGAAGTAACATTTGTACCAATTCTGATTACCTTTCCTTTTGTGTGAAGCTCGTTACTCATTCGCCACTTCATAAATTTCATTATATAAGCATTAAAAGTGGCATCTCTTTTTGGATCGTATTTCAAACACAGTTCCCACAAGAGCATTCTTGCTACTTGAAATAGATCATCTAGCTCCATATTGTTAGATTTCGCTAGTTTACTTGCTTGAGCATAGCTACCAAAATGTTGAGTGATTGCAGCATGTACTAAATGTTGTTTCTCTTCGAACAACTCTTCAGTTGTCATTTCCTTTTACCATCCTTTCTTTTTATACAGCTCGAAAGCATTCAACATTTTGATGCTCAACTAAGTATTCCGTTAGATTTTCTTTAAGTACGACACCCTGTCCAAACATAAAATACTTATCATCTTGCTTAATTTCACAACCATAGAAATATTCAATTGGATGATCAGGTTCTTTAATAGATTCCTCTTCAGGAATGTCTTCCACAAATATTGCATCGATACTACTAACCCCGATGTGGAATGGTACTTTTCCAGTAACACCTTCCCATTCAACTTTTGATAATGCACTAAAGCTATTTCTAAATGTTGAAAATTGCTCTACCGTAAAACTTACTTTCGCACCTGATTTAAAAATCATTGTTACTTCCTTCAATTAACTCACCTCCCTTCGAGATGAAACCTTATGGTTCATTTCCCTTAACTGACACTTTGCTTCTAGTTCAGTAATAAGCAATAACGCGGGACTATGTCTCATTTCAGCGCATCTTTTTACAACTTCTGATGCTTTCATTAATTTACTTGCGGATAGTACTCCGTTCATGATTGGTCACCTTCCTTTTTCTCTTGTTCAGCCTTACGAGCTGCTAAAATACGAGGGACTGAAGTTTTCATAAAAAACTCGGCCATCTTTAACGCCGTTTCTTCACTTGGCGGATTATCCAATATAGTTCGTTCCATTTATCTCACCATCCGCCTTAAAAACTTCATGTTTCATGAAGTTAGTTGGTAAAAAAATTTCTTCAATTCCTTTTCCGAACTTTTGAGCGATTAAAAACATTTCATTCGCTTTAAATTGAGTAACTCCATGTTCCTTGTTGATATATGTTCTTTTATCAACTCCTATTAAATCTGCCATATCTTGTTGATTTAACATATTATACATACGTAGCCTTACTAGTTTGTCTTGCAATGTTCCCACCTCCTCGTTAATAATTTTCATATTACATGAAGTTTTGACATAATTCAACATTTTTTTCATTATTTATGAAATTTATTTATTTTTTTCTTGTTCTATGAAATTTTTAGTTTAAAACTTCATGAAATATGATATGATAGAATCCGAAAGGAGGTGAAACTTCATGAAACAAGATGTTTCTAAATATGTTGGTCAACAAATTAAAAACTTTAGGAAACTAAAGAAAATGACACAAAAAGAATTAGGATTACGAATAGGAAAAAAACATAATACAATTTCATCTTATGAAAATGGGACAAACGAACCGGAACAAGATGTACTATTTGCAATAGCACAAGCATTGGATATATCAATTAATGATTTGTTCCCACCAACGAATGAAGTATATAAGACAAATACCCCAACTATTTCTTTAGTAAAGGAATCTTCATATACCTATGTTCCAACTTCAATTTCAGCTGGTTTACCTCTAGAAATTGACGGAATGACAGAAATGGATTTGGAAACTATACATATTCCCGATGCATTAATGGGGAAATGGGCAGGTAGGGAAGATATTTTTATGACTCGTGTTAATGGTGACTCAATGAATAAAGTTATTCCACATACCTCTTTAATTGCCGTAAAAGAAGTGACTTTAGAAGAGCTTTACGATAATGACATAGTTGTTTTTAGTAACGGCTGCGATTATTCTGTAAAACGTTTCTTTAATGATAAGGAAAATAAACGATTAATATTCCGACCAGATTCATATGACAATCGTTTCTTTGATTACACAGTTCCTTATGAGGATGCTGTGAATATAAAAATACACGGTAAAGTAGTAATGTACGTAGCTACATTAAACTAATACCTAAATCAATTAAATCTTTAGCGCTAGGAATTTAATGGACAGCCCGTACAGCTGTCCTCTTTTTAAAAGGAGAGAAAATAGTGACTATTGGAATCTATATAAGAGTAAGTACCGAAGAACAAGTACGAGATGGTTTCTCTATTTCAGCTCAACGTGAAAAGCTAAAAGCATATTGCGTGGCACAAGACTGGGATAATTTTAAATTTTATGTAGATGAAGGCGTATCAGCAAAGGATACGAATCGTCCACAATTAAGCATAATGTTAGACCATATCAAAAAAGGATTAATTAATACTATTTTAGTTTATCGCTTAGATCGTCTAACACGCTCTGTTATGGACCTATATAAGCTACTAGATACATTCGATAAATACAACTGCGCTTTTAAATCAGCAACAGAAGTTTATGATACTTCCACGGCTATGGGAAGAATGTTTATTACAATTGTGGCTGCATTAGCTCAATGGGAAAGAGAGAATTTAGGTGAACGTGTACGAATGGGACAATTAGAAAAGGCTCGTCAAGGAGAATATTCAGCAAAGGCCCCATTTGGATTTGATAAAAATGAGCATAGCAAATTAATTATAAATCTAGAAAAAAGCAAAGTAGTTTTGGATATGGTAAGGAAAATTGAAGAGGGTTACTCTATCAGACAACTCGCTGACCATTTAGACGGCTATATCAAGCCCATAAGAGGTTACAAATGGCATATACGAACCCATATTAGATATTCTTTCTAATCACGCCATGTACGGAGCGATAAGGTGGTCTAATGAGATAATAGAGAATGCGCACCCAGGAATCATTACAAAGGATAGATTTATGAAGGTGCAACAACTACTATCTAGTCGCCAAAATTTTAAAAAACGTAAAACTACTTCTATCTTCATTTTTCAAATGAAATTACTTTGTCCTAATTGTGGAAATCACTTAACTTGTGAAAGAGTAATGTATCATAGAAAAAAAGATAATCAAGATATTGAACATAATCGATATCGTTGTCAGGCTTGTGTTCTAAATAAGAAAAAGGCCTTTTCCTCCAGCGAGAAAAAGATAGAGGTAGCCTTTTTAGATTATATTGAAAAATACAGATTCAAACAGGTACCGAAATTTCAAACAGAAGACAATGAAATTGATATCCTAAAGAAACAATTATCTAAAGTAGAACGACAAAGAGAAAAGTTTCAAAAAGCATGGTCAAACGATCTAATGACAGATGAAGAGTTTGCCAATCGAATGAAAGAAACGAAACAAGCGCTAGAATCGATAAAAGAAAAATTGAAGTCTTTAAGTCCTAATAAAAACGAAAATATAGATGATGATGTTATAAAAGAAATTATAAATAATATTAAAGGCAATTGGTCACATTTATCATCTAATGAGAAAAAACAATTTATGAATATGTTCATAGAGAATATTAAAATTGATAAAAAAGACGGAGTTACAGAAGTATTAGATATAGAATTTTATTAGTGTTTATGTTACATTTACACAAACAAAATGCTCCTGTTGCAAAAAACGCATCTCTTCCATCATATAACTCGCACAATCTTCTGGACTTCGAATACTATATCTATTTTGATATTCTAAACGTACCATTCTTCTACCTAATTCAAAAGCAGCCATAAGCTGCGACGCCTTTGCAATCCCAACACCATGAATGCTCATCATCTCTTCTAACGTTGCATCCTTTAGCATTCGTAAGCCGTCAAAATGATGGAGAATATTATCTGATAACGTTAACACCGTTTCTTCTTTAGAACCCGTTCTGAGTAAAACTGCAAGAAGTTCTCGATTCGATAAACTTCCTGCTCCTTCTAACAATAAACGCTCCCGTGGCTGTTCTTCTCTCACAACATCACGAATACCGTTCATCTCTCCACCCCTTTTTTTTACGATTTCTCCTAAAGAAAACCCCATGCAATTTTACGCATGGGTTACATCGCTATCAAACTGTTTTAATTCACGGACAAGACGCGCGATTGGCAAGCCAACTACATTGTAGTAGTCCCCTTGAATATGTTGAACAAAAATAGACCCTTTACCTTGAATTCCATAGCTCCCTGCTTTATCAAGTGGTTCCTTCGATGCAACGTATACGTCTATTTCCTCTTCTGTTAATCCCCAAAATGTTACTTCTGTACGTTCATAAAAAGTTACCGTTTTTTCTTTCGATATAATTGCAACACCTGTGTATACTTCGTGTGTTTTCCCCGATAATAATCGTAACATTTCTTTCGCCTCAGCCTCATTAGACGCCTTTCCAAGAATACGCGAATCATATGTAACAATTGTATCTGCACCTAGTACAACGTGATTACTATGGTTTTCTGCCACAGCAGATGCTTTTTGCAAAGCAAGCGACATAACAATATCAGAAGGTGATGAATATGCACCAATTGTCTCTTTTACTTCACTAACAACGATTTCAAATGGCACATCTGCTAATTCAAGCAGTTCCTTCCTCCTAGGTGACCCTGAAGCTAAAATAATTTTCCTCATATTTTCTCCTTCCCTTCTCACATGAAGCAGAATAATTCAAATCAATCGTATCAAAGGAATAGTTTCCCCACAAATTCTAGAAATATCATTTTCTCTAAACAAAATAATAGTTCTTTTTAAATACGATTATATGCTGCCCATACAGAAAGCACTTTGTTCTAAATTCAAAAGAAAAGAAAGAAGTATATGTACTTCTTTCTTCGTCATTTCATTATCCTATTATTTCACTTTTTGTGAAACCATTTTTTCATACGAAAGTATACCATCAATAATAACTTGATTTAATTTAGCTACAGATTCCTTATCGCTCTTCCCTTCCTTAATCGTTTGCACCGCTATTGACGTATACATATAAAGCTTCTTCGCATCTTCACGCTTCATACTCTTCCCTTCCTTTTCAATAGCTTTCCACTCTTTTTGAATCGCTTCTATATCTTTTGGATTACTTTTTCCACTAGTTTGTACGCTGGACACATATTTTGCTAAATGAGTATATAATGGCTGCACTTTCGCTAAAAACATTCCTACTTCTTTATCATTTTTGAGCAATGCTTTATCTGTAATATCCCAATTTTTTTTCAAAACTGAAACACCATCTTGCTTATACTGATCTATTAATTGATTAACAGCCTGTTCATCGCTCGTAATAGCAACAACTAACGCATACTTATCACCACTCGGTTTCAAAGTAGCCACGCCCCCATTACTTTTCCACTCTTCAATAGCAGCCTGTCCTTTTTCTTCAGAGGAATAAAGCCCTCCTTGAACGAAAAATAGTTTCATTGGTTCTAATGATGTTCCTACCTGTGCTTTTGGTTTTTCCTCTTTCGGTGTTGGTGTTTGTTCTGCCGTTCCACCCACCTTTTGTTCCTCATTACCTGTCTGCTTCGAAGCCGTTACCTTACCTTCTCCTGTCGTCCCTTGTCCAGTTAATAAATGAATCATACCCATCCCAAATGCAGTACCGATAATTATTGCAGTTGCAACGATTGCGATTATTGTATTGCTCCACTTCTTTCGATATTTTTCCATAGATACTGATTTCGCTTTTTGAAACGGAACGACATTTTTCGGTCTCTCACTTTCTGCTACCATCCAGTCAAACTCATCCTTCTTTTTTTCCTCATACTTCGCTTCTGTTCCATTTACTTTCACCGAGATTGTTCGTGATTGCTTGTCCATACACTCACACCTCACCTCTTGTCATTGTCCGCATCATATCATATTCATTCCACAAAAAAACGAGATATTTGTCAGAGGAATTCGTCAAATAACCCTATATTATTATCTTATATGTATGCATTTGACTTCATTTGTAGAACAAAAAACTAGATAGCAAAGACTATCTAGTTTTTCTCGCGAATATATTTTCTAACTTCGGAAATGAAATACAAAGAACCTGTTATGATAAAAACATCATGTTCTCCTATCATGTCAACCTTTGTATCAATTGCCTCTTTCCAATCTTCAAAAACTAATTTTGACTCTTGTTGTGAATACGATGCAAGCTTGTCAGCAGAAATGGCACGATCAAAGGCAAACGTCGTAAATATTATTTCATCAGCAACTTTTTCTAATTGCCCTACCATGTTATGTAACTGTTTGTCACCAAGAGTAGTAAATAAAACTATTACATTCTTCTTTTTATAATGTGCCTCTACTGTTTTTACAAGACTTTCAATACCTTCTGGATTATGAGCACCATCTATTATAATATCTGGATTACTTTGTAACTTTTCAAATCGACCAATCCAGTATGCTTCTTGTAAGCCAACTTTTATTTCCTCTTCATTAATTAAAAATGATAAATATGTTTTTAAATACATTACTGCCATAAGCGCTAGTGCTGCATTGCCTACTTGGTGAATACCTTTCATTGAAATCCGAACATTTTCAAACGAGGCAAATGGACAATCAAAATCAAAGTGTTCCCCATCTTTATTAGAATGTTTATGTAGTATTGTAAACTGTTTTCCAAGTTCATATAAGCTTGCATGATTTTCCTTAGCAACCTTTTGAATTACTTGCAATGCTTCTTCATTTTTTACACCAGTAATAACTGGAACACCAGACTTAATAATCCCTGCCTTTTCATATGCAATTTCTCCTAGTGTATTGCCTAAAATATGCATATGATCGTGGCCGATATTCGTAATAATCGTGAGAACCGGATGAATAACATTTGTAGAATCAAATCTTCCCCCAAGCCCCGTTTCAAATAAAACAACATCACAGAAATTAACTTTACCGAAATAATAAATTGCCATTACTGTAATGATTTCAAACTCAGTCGCTTCTCCTAAGTCCGTCTCATCTAATTTTTCAACGACTGGCTTTACCATATTTACAAGTTCCGCAATCTCTTCATCTGCAATCGGTATTCCGTTTACACTAATACGTTCATTGAATGTTTCTATGTAAGGCGATGTAAACGTTCCTACTTTATATTTCGCGCTTTCTAACATGTAGCGCATGTATGTTAAAGTTGAACCTTTTCCATTTGTGCCGGCTAGATGAACACATTTTATATGACGCTCTGGATTTCCGAGTTCTTCTAACATCCATTGCATTCTTTCTAGCCCTGGTTTTATCCCAAATTTCAATCGGCTATGAATCCAGTTTATCGCTTCTTCGTATGTATGTATCACGTTTGCTATTCCCCTTTCAAAAGACAAACTTAGTAATTCTATTATACGCAAAGAAAAGAGACTCACCAATATAGTGAGTCTCTGAAAAACATTTTTATTTCTCAAGATCAGCTAGACGTTGACGAACCGCTTCGCGTTTTTCTAGATAATCTTGCTCTTTCGCACGCTCTCCGTCAATAACTTCTGCAGGAGCTTTCGCTACGAATCCTTGGTTTGAAAGTTTCTTCTGTACACGTTCTACTTCTTTACCGAACTTCTCAAGTTCTTTTTCAAGACGCGCTTTCTCTTCATCAAGATTGATAAGATCAGCTAACGGTAAGAATAACTCTGCGCCTGATACGATTGCAGTCATCGCTTTTTCTGGCGCTTGTAAATCAATCTTAATTGTTAGTTCACTTGGGTTACAGA
>NZ_JBFPJH010000116.1:0-9671 GCF_040838255.1 Bacillus sp. C30
GTGTCCATGCTCTTTATTAATACTATTACTATAAAGTAAAGCACTCTTTCAGTGTTTTACTTTACGTTCATATATGCTATGAACGACTCATGGTTCGTCTATAAAAAACATTATAGAGGTGAGAAAAATGGGTAAAAGAAAAGCCAATCATATTATTTCAGGAATGAATGCTGCATCCGCCCAAGGGCAAGGAACTGGCTATAATGAAGAGTTCGCAAATGAACCTTTAACTCCAGCAGAGCGACAAAATAATAAGAAACGAAAAAAGAATCAGTAACGAAAAATCCCAAAAGGTATACCTTTTGGGATTTTCTCTAATGTTTATAACGTAACAACTCCGAAACTGTTACAAATCGATAACCCTGCTTTTTCAGTTCAGGTAAAATTTTTGCTAATGCCGCCACTGTTTGACTACGATCACTTCCTCCATCGTGCAACAGTACAATATCTCCACTTTTAGCATTTTTCACAACATGATTTACTATGGATTCTGTACCCGGATTCGCCCAATCACGAGGGTCTTGATGCCATGACCATAGAACAATTTGATACCCAGCTTTTTTTGCCGTAGTAAATACAGCATCATTAATATATCCACCTGGCGGACGGAACAATAAAGGTTCTTTCACCCATTTTTCAAAATATTTCTTTCCATTTAAAATATCATGTTCTAATTTTTCATCTGATGAATTACTCGCATACAAATGATTCATCGTATGATTTCCGATTTCATGCCCTTCTTTCAACACTTGCTTTACTAAGTACGGATTACGCTGAACTCGAAAGCCAATCATAAAAAAAGTCGCTTCCGCTTTATATTGACGTAATAACTCTAATACTTGCGGTGTATAAGTTGGGTCCGGTCCATCATCAAATGTAATTGCGATAATTTTTTCATTATTTGGCACTTCCCATGTTACATAGCCAGTTGGCTCTAGCTCTTTTCTTAACAACATTTTAGCTTCCACTTTGTCCACTTGAAATATATGTACTGCACAAATTAAAGAAAAAATTGATAGAATAATTTTTCGTTTCAGCATAGTAGCACTAAAAGTAATGAGGTTGTTGAATTCACAACAACCTTTTTCACTTTTCTATTTGATCTACATTTCGCATAATATTTTGGAGATTACTTTCATATTGCTCAAGTTGTGGACGCTGCGTTTCTGATGCTACTTCAAGTGCATTTTGAATCTGTTCGTACGCCTCTTGCACTTCTTGGCGTAACTCTTTTAAATCATGGCCGTAATTCGGGTCATTTTTCACAATATTATTGAATATATTTTCCGCTTGAACAACCCCTTGCTGCGCAGCCTGAAAAGCCTGTTGCTTATCTTTATGATATGGCATAACACTTTCCCCTTCCTATATGAGTTAGTCCTACTTATCTTTACCCGTTTCTCAAAAAACATTCTCGTATAAATTCGCAAACTTCTCTCATTCTAAATAGGGAGAGGAGGTGTAAAATACAATGGGTAAAAACAATAATCAATCTAATCGTCAAAACGAGAAAAAAGGGCAATCTTCTGGACAGCCCGAACCTTTAAGTGGATCTCACAAAGTTAAAAATCGTAACCATTCACGTCAAAAAAATCATGCACATCATGATATGTAAAGCAAAAGTATTCACACACACTGTATCTTTCACATAAAATGTTTATATTTTTCTATTTGTTCTTCACCTCTATTTCATTCATGCATAACATAGTATGAATTGAGATTTTACGGAGGGTGTCTTTCATGGGCAAGAAAAAGAAGGATTGTCTTTTTCATGTTGATGGTTTCGAAGAATGGATGGATCAATTTTGTTCTGATTCTTGTAGTAACTTTAGTTTTCCAAATCAAATTCATATTGACCTTTGTGAAACAGAACAAGAATACATTTTGGAAACAGATGTACCAAATGCAACTGCACAAAATGTACTCATTAAAAAGATGGAGACAGGCCTAAACATTTGTATACTTTATAAAAACACTTCTTTACAGCGGATTGTTCCTTTACCTACTAATATCATTTATAACAAGATGCTAGCCTGTTTAGAGAATGGATATTTAGCCATTCATATTTCCAAAAACGAAGTTGCCAATAAACATGAAAAGAAAGTTCTTTTTTCAAATTAAGGATTACTATAAACACAAACATGAGCCCGAGCAACCTTTTAATTTGCTCGGGCTCATGTTATTTCGCATGTATTTCTATTTTAGAATTTCTAATATATCTTTTTTTCATTAAACCTTTTGTCACTAAAAGAACTGGGAACGCTATGCTTGAAAATATAGCTAATATTAAAAATACTATAAAGCCATTTTGATATCCATAATGATCGAGAAGTATCCCGCCAAACCAAGGACCAATTACTACTCCAATTCCTGAAAAGCCCATAGCTCCAAAATATGTCCCTTTCAAATGTGAAACAGCTATCTCATCAATAAATACATCTGTCATTGAAAACATTAATACTTCTCCGAATGTAAAAATAATTGTACATATAGCAGCCCCTAACATAGATTCTACTAGTCCAAATCCAAACAATCCCCCGCTCACAAATAACGTTCCAACCATAATAGATGCTAACGGCGTATATTTTTTACACATTTGAATAACAGGGTATTGAATAACCACTACTGTAACCGCATTTAAAGTTAGCATATATGAGAACAACTTTACTCCATCTTGAAATATATGTGCGTTTGCAAAATATTGAGATAGTGTCGTCGTTAAATGTGAAAAACCACTATTACTCAAAATGATTCCGACTAAAGCAACTAAAAATACTATGTCTTTTCGCAAAATCCGAACCGCACTTAACATTGTGACCGGATTTTCTGTAGTTACTTTCTTATTATCAAGTGGATATTTCTTAAATTGAAACGCTAATATAACTGTATATAAAATGTACACTCCAGCGGCTACTAAAAAAGGAATCGTTGATTTTGCACTTCCAATCTGTAATCCAACAAGTGGACCCATCGCTACTCCAACATTTATTGCACCGTAACGCAAATTATATACGAGTAAACGATACTCTGGTTTCGTTAAATCTGATAATAAAGCTCTTGATGTCGGTTCAAAAAAAGAACGACATAATCCATTCAAAGCGTTTAATAGAAAGAAACTCAAAACATGATCTGCAACTGAAAATCCTATAAATACAAACACCCAAACAATCATGGACCATATTATAATCATCTTTCGACCAAATCGATCCGATAAATTGCCTCCAATAAAACTAGCTAACACTCCAACAAGCGCACTCGTTCCAATGATAGCACCGGTCATTCCAGCCGATACGTCTTTAACAGTCGTTAAATAAATCGCTAAAAAAGGAATGCTCATTGAAGTTGCAAACCTAGCAAATAATGTCCCTATAATGATACTCATTCCAAGTGGATGAATATTTTGTAACTTCCCCTTCATCTTTAAACCTACTCTCCCTTTTCTTACATAAAAAAAGAAAGCAAAGGATCTGCTTTCTTTTTCCTTTTTCTATACTTGAGATGTTTATACCCGAGCTGTTCTCGTTATTTCCATATCAATTCCGTATGTAAACTGTAGTTCTTTACAAACATCTTTAATCAAAATAGCTACATTATACTTTTCATTAAATTCTAAAACAATGCTTTCTACTTCTTCATATGTATACTTATATTCGCCAGTAATTACACTTTTTAAATCAAAGCATTCATTAATACAAAGCTGGACGAGTAATTGTTCATACTTCTCTATGACATCTTCTTTTTTCCAAAGTAACTCCTTTACATATAACCGATCAAATTTCACACTTTCTCGATTACAATCCGTTAAAATCCGGGTCATCTCATTTAATTCTCGATATAATTCGGAAATATTTCTGCTTAAACTAAGCAACTTATCTACGCCGTTTTCATATGGCATTTTCATTCCCCCCCGCATTTTCTTCTTATTATAGCAAGAAAATTCTAAAAAAAGTTTCTTTCTTCTGAAATATTAGGAAACTAATTTCAATTGCTTTACAATGAAACTAGCTAACACGAAAGGGGAAAGAAAATTGGAGAAAAAATTATATTACATCGACGCTTATAAGAAAGACTTTACTACTAAAGTTATAAAACAAGAGCATGATACAGAAGGAAACTTATATGTTGTCTTAAATGAAACTGCATTTTATCCAACAGGCGGCGGACAACCACATGACACTGGAACTTTAAATGGTATTCCGGTAATTAACGTTGAAGAAGTAAATGGAGAAATTCGTCATTTCATCATAGAACAATTACATACAGAAGAAGTAGAGGGTAAAATAGATTGGGAGCGCCGTTTTGACCATATGCAACAACATACGGCTCAGCACATTTTATCCGCTGCTTTTTGGGATCACTTTAACATACCGACGATCGGGTTCCATCTTGGAAAAGAAACTATAACCATTGATTTAGAAACTGCCAATCTTTCTACAGAAACTGTTGAGAAGGCCGCACAAATTGCTAATCAAATTGTTTTTGAAAACCACCCTATTCGTATTAAATGGATGAACTTAGAAGAGGCCAAAGCATTACCCCTTCGCAAAGAACCAACTATGACAGAAAATATACGCGTTGTTATTATCGCAAATTATGATTACAACGGCTGTGGCGGAACGCATCCGAAACACACTGGTGAAGTAGGTCCTATTCAAGTACTAGGATGGGAGCGCAATAAAGGTGGTATACGCTTAACATTTATAGCTGGTTGGCGTTCTCTTAAATTAATGGGACAACATCAACAAATATTAACCGATGTTTCTAAGCAATTGAACAGTAGCGAAACTGATATTCCAGCAAAAGTAGCACAACTTCTTACCTCTCAAAAAGAAAACGAAAAGGCAATACAAGCAATGAATGAAAAACTATTATTTGTAGAAGCAAATGAACTATTACAACAATCGGAAGAAATACATGCTGGAACACTTATCTCTCGAGCATTTACAAATCGCTCTATGCAAGAAGTCGCAAAACTAGCTGCCATTATTACAGAACAACAAGAACACGCAATTACATACTTCGTTATTGAAAATGAGGACAAATTACAATGTATTCTTGCTTGTGGTAAAGCAGTGACACTCGATATGAATGCTCTTTTAAAAGATGCCCTCCCTTCTATTGAAGGAAAAGGCGGAGGAAATAAAAAGAGTGCTCGTGGCGGTGGGAAAGCAATTATGAGTAGAGATGAGTTTTTAAATCAACTTGTTTCTTCTTTACAGTCAGCAGTGTAAAACATGTTTATGAAGGGTAGCTAACGGCTATCCTTCAATTATTTACAGGCCTATATTTTGTTTCAAGCCTTGATAACTCCCTGCACTTGCAAAACCTTCACTTATAAGAGTTATAAAAGTTTCCGAAAAACCATAATGACTTAAGTCTTTAATCACTACCATTTGTACATCATGAATTGGATTAAGATCAAATTCATTAGAAGGTAGCGTAATTTCACCTTCAATCCTTTCAAGCAGAAACGTAATATGTAATAAAGATGGACTAGCATCTGGTTTATCACAAACATAGAGTAGCTTCTTAATTTTAACTTCTAATCCTGTTTCTTCTCTCATTTCTCGAATCATCGCTTCTTCTAACGTTTCACCATTCTCTACCCTTCCCCCAGGTAAAGACCAATTACGATTAGCAACTTTTTGCTTTACTAGCAATACTTTTTCATCTTCAATTAAAATTCCCGTAACACGAACTTGCATTACACTTTCCATATGTAATCTCCTCTTCCCGTTATATTTACAAATTAATCCTTCCACAAAAAGAACGTATGTTTTATAATTAAAGAAAATTATGGAAGAAAGAAGTTGTTACATCTATGCGTCCACCTTTAACAAAGTCTATATCACTTGAAGATTTCCAAAACTTTTATTGGTTAAAAGCAGAACTCCAAACATTTTGTCGTGAGCATGGTTTGTCAGCTAGTGGCTCTAAGATTGAAATAACCGAGCGTATCTCACATTATTTACATACTGGTAAAATATTAAAAAACAGCTCTAGTCAAAAGGTGAGTAAAGCTTCCCTCTCTTATAAAGAACTTTCTCTTCAAACGATTATTACTAACAATCACCGCTGTAGCGAAGATGTTCGTGATTTTTTCAAAGAAAAAATCGGAGCAAACTTCCGCTTTACAGTAGCTCTTCAAAAATTTTTTAAAGAGAATGTTGGAAAAACATATGAAGACGCGATAACGTTTTGGTATGAAGAAAACGAACGAAAAAAAGATCCTACATACAAAACAACTATCAGCGCGCAGTTTGAATACAATCGTTTCACTCGCGACTTTTTCGAAGATCCAAATAACAAAGGGAAATCAAAAGCTGATGCTATCGCTGCTTGGAATGAAATAAAAGCAAAACCTGGTAGTAATGCTTATGTTCCTCAAAAAGTAGAAAACTAGTCCCTTTCTAGTTTTCTACTTTCTCAAATAATAGCGCAAGCCCTATTCCACCACCAATTCCTAACGTCGTAATTCCATATTTCATATGCTCTCTTTGTGCTTGATAAAACAAACGTGTCACAAGCATAGCTCCAGATGCACCGTACGGATGACCGAGCGCAATTGCTCCACCATTTACATTTAATTTTTCAAAAGGAATTTGTAACTCCTTTGCACAAGCAACAATTTTTGAAGCAAATGCTTCATTTATTTCAAAATAATCGATGTCCTCTACTTTCATATTCATTTCGTTTAATAATTTGTTCACCGCAAATATCGGACCAGTCCCTGGAAGATTTGGATCCACGCCAACTACAGCACTACGAACGAAACGAAGAACTGGCTTGTACCCTAATTTCTGAGCTTGCCCCTCTTCCATTACAAGAACAGCACATGCTCCATCATTTACACCGCACGAATTACCTGCTGTTACCGTTCCATTTTGTAAAAATACAGGTTTCGTTCTCTTAATCATTCTTTCATAATTCATTTCCCGCTTTATAGATTCATCTAATAATCCATTAAAATAATGAGGTAATATCTCTTCTTGTATATATCCTTTTTCTAATGCTTGCAGCGTTCTTTTATAGCTAAGACAAGCATATTCATCTTGCATCTCTTTTGTTATGTTATATTGCTCTGCAACATACTCAGCCGCCAATCCCATATCTGGATCCCCAATTGTTTCAGGTGAAAACCGCGCTCTATTTTGAAAAGGTGACGTACTTGTACTCTCTACGCCCCCAGCAATATAACAATTACCTGCATCCCCTTGAATAAAATGACACGCAGTACGAATTGCTTCCAATCCAGCTCCGCATTGCCGGTCAATCGTTACACCAGGTATATGATAACCAAGCCCAGCTTCTAAAGCAGATAATCTTGCAACATTACCTCCCGGTCCAACAACATTCCCTAATATAACATCGTCTATTTCTCTCTCAATTCCTTTACTTAAAAACGTAAGAAGTGGTGCTGCTAATTGCTGAACTTCATAATCTTTCAACATCCCGTTTTTTTTACCAATAGGTGTTCTTTTCGCTTCTACAATAACCGCCCTATTCATATATCTTCTCCCGGTTTTCAATCATACTTTTTGCTGCATTGCGAGCTATTTTCCCGCTATTTGTATAAGGTATTTCATCAACAAAGTACCATTCTTTCGGTATTTTAAAAGATGATAATCGTTGTAAGCAAAAACTTTTTAATTGTTGCTTTGTAGCACTTCCTTTTACGATAGCGACAGGCTTTTCACCCCAGTAACTATCTTCTACACCAACCACAACTATTTCTTCAACAGCTGGATGTGTCTGTAATACCCTTTCTATTTCTTCTGGGAAAATATTGATTCCTCCAAATAAAATCATATTCTTCTCTCTACCAACAATATATATAAAGCCTTCTTCATCTTGGTAGCCCACATCCTGCACTGTCATCCAGCCACCTTCGGACAATTGCGGGATTATAGCTCCATCCGATACATAGCCCATAAAAAATTGATCACTTTTCACATACACAGTTCCTATCTCACCTGTCTGTACTTCTTCTCCTGCTTCATTACATATTCGAACTTGTACATTATGACAAGGTTTCCCTACTGAATTCGGTTTTCTTTCACTCTCTTCATCAACCAATGCCGTTACAAAGCTTAGCTCAGACGCACCATAAAACTCATATCTTTTTGCATAAGGAAACACATTCTTCATCTTCTCTTTTGCTTCAGCTTCCCATTTGGCTCCTGACGAAATAATTTTCATTTCACTTTCAATTACTTTATTTTCTTTATACAAAGACTCAAGCATTGTAGGAACTGTATACATTACAGAAATATTCTCTATCCTTATACTAGATAGCACTTGAACTGGTACAAACTTTCTCATTATGTGTACCGTTTGCCCTAAAAACAATGCACTTATTGCCCCGTATAAGAAAAGAGAATGAACAAGCGTCCCAGCTATTAAAATAGAATTTTCCTTTTTCATATGAAAGTCATGTACATTACAATCAAAACTATGTACCCACGACTGTTGAGCACGTAAAAACGCTTTTGCTTTTCCAGTCGATCCTGATGTAAATCCCATATAAAAAGGATCGTTTTGTACATTTTCTACAGAATGATATGCAGGAAGATAGTTCTCAATCATTTCTTTCCATTCTTCAATCTCAATAATCCTTCCTTCTTCGCACGATATATCACTAAGCCTATACTGCTCCGCCACAATAATATCCGGTTTACTAATCGCTATTCTTTCTTTAAGTTCATCTCGTTTCCATTTTATATCTAGCGGCACACAAACCCATCCAGCCATAGCGGAACCCGCAAATAGTTGTAAAAATTCCATACTATTCTCTAATAAAATTGCTATCGTTTTATTCTGCGATTCTTTTTCATTCAACCAGTTTGCTACTTTACACACTGACTCAAACCATTCTTTATATGTTAATACTCTATCATTTTCTTTAATCGCTATTTTATTTGGTTGTAAAGAGGCATACTTTTTATATTCTTTTGTAATCCCCATATGAGACGTCCTTTCTTTACAAAATAATAAAAAGAAACACGCAAGTAACGTGTTTCTCCTTTTTCTTACCCTGCATTTGTAATTTTTTTATTCTTCAAAGCAGGCGTAATAATATGTTTCAATGAGCGATGTAATCTTGTCACAAGAATCGCTGCTATAGTCGCCTTTATGCAATCACCTGGTAAAAATGCGACACTTACTTTCATCGTTTCCCATACGAAAATATCCATTACGAAAGCTTGGACAATGATACCAAATACATAAACTACGAAAATACCACCAATTATATTAATACATAATACCTTTATTATAGAAACTTCACGTAAACGCTCAATTAAATAACCAATGACAAACGCTCCAACGATATAACCAAGTAAATATCCTGCACTTGGCCCAACAAATACGCCTGGACCACCGCGTCCACCAGCAAGTAATGGTGCTCCAACTCCAACTATAAGTAAGAAAATAAGCTGACTTAACGCACCAAGACGTGATCCTAACAATCCACCAGCAAGCATAACACCGAGTGATTGTAATGTAATCGGAACTGGTGTAATAGCAAGAGCAATTGGGGGTATTAATCCTAACACTCCCATAATAGAACTAAATAAAGCGACGAAAACTAAGTTTTTTGTATTCATATTTGCTTCTCCTATTTGTAAACTTAAAATGATTTTTAGGTAACATATTATAGGCGTTATATTATC
>NZ_JBFPJH010000117.1:0-9640 GCF_040838255.1 Bacillus sp. C30
AATTAGAAACGTGTATTATTCAAAAAAAAAAACAAACTCCTGTAAATGCTTACAGGAGTTTGCTACAAAATTATAAGACTTTCTTTCAAAAGCCCTTTTCATTCGAATTTTACGAAGCGCCTGCTTCTTCAAACTCAACCTCTTCTAACTCGCCTAAACGATGATACTCTGTTAAAACCGCATCTTGAATTTTAGAGCGTGTATTAGAATTAATTGGATGTGCAATGTCACGGAATTCTCCATCTGGAGTACGTTTACTTGGCATTGCTACAAATAATCCATTATTACCATCAATTACACGAATATCATGAACAACAAATTCATGGTCTAGAGTAATAGAGGCAATTGCTCTCATGCGGCCTTCTGTGTTTACGCGGCGTAATCTTACGTCAGTCACTTCCATCTTGTGTTCACCACCCTTTTCTAAATAAGCGATATATTTGTATAAATTCCACAAAATTTCTATTTTCCCTTTAATTTTTTAAAAATTTTTAAGATAAAAATTTTTATTGTAGTTGAATATAAGGATTAGTAGAGGTTATCGCTTACAAAGAGTTACTTAACTAGGGCAATTACTTCGATTTCAACAGAAACATCTTTCGGTAATTTTGCTACTTGTACACAAGAACGCGCTGGTTTATGAGTAGAGAAATAAGAACCGTATACTTCATTAACAGCATTAAAATCATCCATATCCTTCAAGAATACTGTTGTTTTTACCACTGTATCAAATGAAGCACCTGCTTCTGCTAATACCGCTTGTAAATTTTCAAATACTTGCTCTGTTTGTACTGTTACATCTCCTGTTACAAGTTCTCCACTTGCCGTTAACGGAATTTGTCCTGAACTATAGAACATATTATTTACAATAATCCCTTGTGAATATGGTCCGATTGCCTGTGGTGCTTTGCTTGTTTGAACAACTTTCATACTTTTCACCCTTTTATTATTTATTTTTACTCTTTAAAAATAGTGTACCAAAGGCAGTTTGTCCATCTATTTTGTAATTTATAAATAGGAATAAAAAAAGGTAAAGCTATCTGCTTTACCTTTTTACTCAGCCTCTACAAGCCCTTTATCAAATGGTGCAAGTGCATAATTCCCCTTTTCCACTTGAATCGCTTTTTCTTTCACATCAACTTCTGACAGACGAATTAATGATACAAAGTTATTAATAAGTCTTTCTTCAATATCCGTAGACTCTACTAATACGCCAATCCCAACAACATTAGCTTTAAACTCTTCTAGCATGCTCATCATACCTTGAATGGTTCCGCCAGCTTTCATAAAG
The DNA here is from genome assembly GCF_040838255.1 of Bacillus sp. C30. NCBI lineage: Bacteria > Bacillati > Bacillota > Bacilli > Caryophanales > Bacillaceae > Bacillus > Bacillus sp. C30. The sequence goes on from NZ_JBFPJH010000117.1 coordinate 1,292, forward strand.
TCATCAATAATTAAAACATTGGACCCTTCTGGAAGGCTACGCTTTGCTAAAGTCATCGTTTGGATTCGCTTAGAGGAACCTGATACATAGTTAATACTAACAGTGGGTCCTTCTGTTACCTTATTATCTTTTCTCGCAATTACTACCGGTACATCTAAGTAGTTCGCTACTGCATAAGCAAGCGGAATTCCTTTTGTCGCTACCGTCATAACCGCATCAATTGGTTGCCTAGCAAAAACAGAAGCAAATAAACGACCTGCGCCATTAATCTGGCGAGGATTACTTAAAAGATCCGTCATATATAAGTAACCGCCAGGCAAAATACGGTCTGGGTTTTCAAATAAGCTACAAAGCTCGTTAATAATCAGATTTGCCTCTTCTTCACTTATATAGGGAATATATTTCACTCCTCCTGCTGCTCCTGGTACCGTTTGCAATGTGCCGACACCTTGTTGTTCAAACGTTTGCTTAATTATAACTAAATCTTCACTAATGGAAGATTTAGCCGATTGATACCTTTCAGCAAAAAAAGTGAGAGAAACTAGCTGACGAGGATTTTGTAACAAGTAATACGTCAGATCGACCAATCTTGTACTTCGTCTAATTTTCATACTCTCACCTCAAATCACGAATATTCTAAACAAATCATAACGTATTATACGTCTTTATTCAAGCGTTTCTCGCTCTCCTAATAAACGCACTGCATATACTTGCTCGCAAAATCCTTTTAACCCGTTATATATGCGGTGCATTCGCGAATCATGGTGTACAAGACCAAATACAGTTGGGCCACTTCCACTCATTAATACGGCATCTGCCCCAAAGCGTTTCATCTGTGATTTAATACGTGCAACCTCGGGATGCATCGCAAACGTCACATCTTCTAAAACGTTACCAACAGTATCACAAATTCCTTTATAATCGCCATGGTTAATGACTTCAACCATTTTATCTACATTTGGATGAGTAACACGATTTAATTTTAAATTTCCGTACACGTCAGCAGTAGATACACCAATGTGGGGCTTTGCTAAAACAACCCAACAAGAAGGCGGAGTCTTTATATGTTCAATTTCTTCTCCTCTTCCAGTGGCAATAGCAGTTCCACCATATACACAGAACGATACATCTGACCCAATTTCTGCGCCAAGCTTTGCTAATTCATCGATTGTTAGCCCTAAATTCCATAACTTATTAAGGCCACGTAATGTCGCTGCTGCATCACTACTTCCACCTGCTAATCCAGCGGCTACTGGAATCGTTTTTTCAATAGTAATAGACACACCTTTTTTTACATTAAACTTCACTTTTAATAATTTCGCTGCTTGATAAGCTAAATTGCGTTGGTCGTCTGGGACATACCGATTATGGGACAAAATTTCAATACGGTCTTCTGCTAATTCCATTAGCTCTAAACGATCTGCCAAGTCGATTGTTGTCATAATCATTTTCACTTCATGATATCCATCTTGTCTTTTTCCCAGTACATCTAACGACAGATTAATCTTTGCTGGTGCTTTCACTAGTAGCTTCAATCTATTCACCCACTCTATGTACTCAATCTTTTATCGTTTATTTTACCATAAATTTATAGTAAGACGATGACACTTCCCTAATTATATCGAAAAGCATTCAGAATGAAACTACTTATGTCAAATGATGGCACCTTTTAGCGTGCAAAAAGCCGAGGAATCTCTCCTCGGCTACCGTAGCATAGAAAGTATCTTACAACTACTGGTTTCGTTTCATTAATTGCTGTTCTGCAATTTCTATAGCACGTTTCACCATATTACCAGCATCTTTCGCACGAATTCCGCCCCATCCTTCTTTCTGAACAACATCATAAAAGCCAAGCTCTTTTGCAAGCTCTTCTTTAAATTGATTTGACATGACTCCTCTTCGTCTACTCAATGCAGAGTCCCTCCTTATTTTGCTACGGTATAATTAGTATGCAAAATAATATAGCTTTTCATTTATGGGAATATATGTAACAAAAATGCATTAATTATAAAATACTTCATTTTGAGATTCATCGTAAAATGTTAGCTCTACTGTCTCTGTTAAAACATCTGCATAACTATAAGATACACGTTGCAATGCATCTTCCTGCTGGTCTAATTGTACAACAAACACAGAACGATACGTTTCTGCAAGTACACCTGATTGCTCCACAGTTTTTCTTCTCCCACTATTTGCCTTTAACATAAGTCGCTGTCCAAGATGGTGATCTAATTCGCTTTTAATTTCATCTAAACGTTTTGACATATACTTTGCTACACCTCGCTGTAATTTAGATTGAACACTTAAAACACGATATATCTATCCCAATTATTAACCGCAATTCACAGACAATATCATTATAAAAGCATCATGCGTTCAAATAGATAGAAGAAATACTATATTCTAAAAGTATCATTGTATAGTCTGCACGTTCTTGCCGCTTTTTATCCAGACTCATTTAAATCATTTCTACATAAAAAAGCAAGATACGTATGTACCTTGCTCATTCGTCATAATGTTGAAAGGGCAATCCTGTTCGTAAAATCCCTCTTGTTTCAATTCCGCCTAGTCCCTTTTCGCCAGTAATTGTATTACGCACAACGTCCCATACATTTACTCTTTCCATAAATGAAGTGAAACTAATTTTGCCAACTACATATACAGGATCTAGAGCATGAATATTAATTCTAGACGGTGAACTAGCAAAATTAGCACCTGCCCGAATCAACGCCTCAAAGTGTGATTGACAAGCCCCAGCAAAAATAACGAGTTGATCTAACGATGGATACTTTTTCCGCACTTCTCGAACAGCCTGTACAAAATGTCTAGAATGTCTATATGCTGCTAAATCTCCCATAACTCCTTTTGACTTTGTATATGCATCATGTCCTGTAATAACTAAAATGTCTGGGCGAAAATGATCTATTAAGTCTACTACCTTTTCATGCATCTCCGTTTCCTTACAATGAATACCTTGAACAGGAACGCCTATTTTATTATATAAATCTAAGCACTTGCGCAAATATAAAGGATCTCCATCTATATGCAATACACGTCCTGGCATTTGAAAATAATTCACTTCACTTGTATATCCACCAGTTGAATTATGTTCATGTCTTTGTTTCATCAACACGTAATCTTGCTGAAACAACCGGTAAGTACGCTCCATCGTTTCTTTTTCACGCTTCACTCTATTTTTATGTTCTCGTTGATCTATACTAACTAAATCTGCAAGTGGTGCATCCGCCACAAGTCTAATTTCCTCTCCAAATAATATTGCCATATCGCCTTTTATTTCTATAATACGAAAAAGAATATCCCTATTATGAGAATATCGTTCAACTAATTCTCCAACATGTAAATCCATTCTCCTACCTCCAAACTCCAAACTCGTTAGGCCATCTTACCTGTTTTTAAAGTATGAATTTAGGAAAGGAAAGGTGACAAAAGGGACAGCTCAAGTTGAACTGTCCCTTTCATATTCTTATGACAATTTATGAAGAATTAATGCATTACTTAATGTTGCAAACTCTTCGATAGATAGCGTTTCGCCTCTTCGCTTCGGATCAATTCCTACTTCTGTCAAAATTCGATCCAACAGCTCTTTATCTTTCGGGAAACCATTTAAATTATTTGATAAATTATTCATTAAAGTTTTACGACGCTGTGCGAAACTTGCTCGTACTACTTCAAAGAAGAAAGTTTCATCTGTCACTTCTACAACTGGTTTAGGACGCTTTAGAAGACGGATAATCGCAGAATCAACATTTGGTTGTGGCACAAACACTGTACGCGGTACAGTCATAACTGTTTCTACCTCTGTATAATACTGAATGGCAATTGATAAAGAACCATACTCTTTCGTTCCTGGTTTAGCAGCTAAACGATCCCCAACTTCTTTTTGCATCATAACAACAAATCCACGAACCGGTAATTTTTCTTCAAGCAATTTAAATAAAATTGGCGTTGTAATATAGTATGGTAAGTTAGCTACTACCATTACATCTTGTCCTTCTTCAAATTGCTCACTAAACACTTCATGTACATCTGCTTTTAGTACATCTTTATTTATAACTGTAACGTTGCTATATGGAGCTAACGTCTCGTCTAAAATTGGTAATAATCTCTGATCAATTTCAAAAGCCACTACTTTTTTAGCACGCTTTGCCAATTGCTCTGTTAACGCACCGATACCTGGTCCAATTTCAATTGCGCCACTTTCTGAACCGATTTCTGCGTGATCAACGATACGATTTAATACATTCGTATCAATTAAAAAATTTTGTCCTAAACTTTTTTTGAATGAAAATCCATACTTTTCAACAATGTCTTTCGTACGATTTGGTGTTGCGATATCCTTCATTTTTTTTCCTCCTGTATTACTTGCTTATAAGCTTCTGCAAATGATTCCTTTGAAACCTGAAACATTTGTAAACGTTTATGTAACTGTTTTGCGTTTGTATAACCAATCTTTAATAGCTTACCCACTCTTTCTCTGCGACTCTTTGCCATTTCTCCGCCCACTAAGCCCGCATCGACTAGATCACTCCAACTAATTTCACTTGTGTAAGCTTCCATTTCTTCATGTATATTCTCTAAAGCACGGCGAATCGACTCATTAGAAGCATGTTCGATTCCAACACCTTTTTTCCTTTTAGCAAGTGCTTCTTCCTTCGTTAAAAAAGCATGCTTACATCCAGGAACCTTGTCAGAAATAATTTTTCGAATACGCTCTCCAGGATAATCCGGATCTGTGAAAATAATAACGCCTCGTTTTTGCTGCGCTAATTTAACTTGCTCAATAACGTGATCACCGATTGCTGAACCGTTCGTTTCGATTGTATCCGCATCAACAGCACGTTTAATCGCAACTGTATCATCTTTACCTTCTACAACGATAATCTCTTTAATTTTCATGCTTGCCTCCACACTCTTTTCATCTCTACTTAGTAAAACAAAAAAATGACGACTTTTCCATTATTATTTTCCCAATCGTACATTTTAAAAAGTAGAAGAGAAAAATCTTTGTTCACTATCCTTATTGTAACACTTCTATCTCCATCTTAATTTATCCGCAATATTTCTACACTTATGTTATGAGTAAATAGTGGGTTCTTATCACTTCTACTATCTCTCTTCTCAAAAAACAAAAAAAGAATGGGACTCCCCATTCTTTTTTATTCAACACCAAATAAGGATTTGGCATTCTTTGTTGTTACTTGTGCTACTTCGTCATAAGAAATTCCTTTTAAATTCGCAATTTCTTCTGCTACCAGTTTTACATAACTAGGTTCATTTCGTTTCCCTCGAAATGGATGTGGTGTTAAATACGGGCAATCTGTCTCTATCAATAATTTTTCTAACGGAATCTCCATAGCAACTTCTTTCGGTTTCTTGGCATTTTTAAATGTTACTGGCCCACCTAATGAAATTAAAAAGTTCATATCGACACATCGCTGCGCTACTTCTACACTACCGCTAAAGCAATGCATAATGCCCCCTACTTCAGCTGCATTCTCTTCCTCTAGGATATCAACAATATCTTGAGTTGCATCGCGGTTATGTATAATAATCGGTAATTTCACCTTTTTCGCTAATGCAATTTGTTTACGGAATACTTCCTTCTGTATTTCTTTTGGAGACTTATCCCAGTGATAATCTAATCCCATTTCCCCAATTGCAACTACTTTAGGATGAGCCGCTAATTCTTCTAACCAAGCTAAATGTTCTTCTTTCATATCGATTGCATCAACAGGATGCCATCCAACTGCAGCGTAAATAAAATCATAAGCCTCTGCTAATTCAATTGCTTTCTTTATCGTTACTTCATCAAATCCAACAACAACTGTATATGTAACTCCCGCTTCTTTCATTCTCGCGATAACTTCTTGTAAATCTTCTTCAAATTGCTCTGCATTTAAATGTGAATGTGTATCAAACAACATAATAAATAACTCCTTTTATATTGAAATCAATTCTCTCATAGAAAAACTACACTCTTTCTAACTTAACGATAACAATACTTCAATTTTAATGCAAAAAACGGAATGTAAAAAGAAAAAAGACGCTTCACCAATGTTACACGTGAAACATCTCTTTTCTTGTCTCAATTACTTGATTTTTGTACCATTTGGTAAATTCTGGTCAATTGATGCTAATGACAATACGCCATTCTCTTCACCTGCTAAAATCATACCTTTTGATAATTCACCACGTAATTTTACAGGTTTTAAATTCGTTACACAAATAACCTTTTTACCTTTTAGTTCTTCTGGGGAATAGAATTTAGCAATCCCAGAAACCACTTGGCGCTTCTCTGTACCTAAATCAAGCTGAATTTTTAACAACTTATCTGCTTTTTTCACAGGTTCAGCGGATATTACTTCAGCTACTCGTAATTCTACTTTAAAGAAATCATCAATTGTAATTTCTTCTGCCTTTGGTTCTTCTGCTTTTTTCTCTTCTACTTTAGGAGCAGAACCTTGCATTTGTTCTTTAATATACCCCACTTCTACTTCCATTTCCAAACGAGGGAAGATTGGGTTTCCTTTTTCTACTTTTGTTCCAGCTGGAATACATCCAATTGTAGATAGGCTTTCCCAAGATTTATGCGCCTCTTCAGTAAGTCCAAGTTGAGCAAACATCTTACTTGGTGCTACTGTTAGGAATGGCATAAGCATAATACCTGTTTGACGAAGTACCTCAGCTAAGTGGGCCATTACAGACGCAAGTTTTTCGCGATCATTCTCATCCTTCGCTAATACCCACGGCTGCGTTTCATCAATATATTTGTTCGTACGGCTAACTAATTGCCAAATGGAACTTAGCGCTACAGAGAATTCCATATTCTCCATTGCCTCTTCTACTTTTTTCAATGTATCTTTGGCGAATGTCACTAACGTTTCATCGAACTCAGTTACATTTGCTTTAAATGCAGGGATTTCCCCGTTAAAGTATTTATCAATCATAGCTACTGTACGATTTAATAAGTTACCTAAATCATTCGCTAAATCAAAGTTGATTCGTTCAACAAATCCTTCTGGTGTGAATACTCCATCAGATCCAAATGGAACTTCGCGAAGTAAGTAGTAACGCAATGCATCTAATCCGTAACGATCAATTAGTGTAACTGGATCTACTACGTTTCCTTTTGACTTACTCATTTTTCCATCCTTCATTAAAATCCAGCCATGAGCAAAGACTTTCTTCGGAAGTGGTAAATCTAAAGCCATTAAAATAATTGGCCAATAAATTGTGTGGAAACGAACGATTTCTTTCCCAACTAAATGGACATCTGCTGGCCAGAATTTTTTATACTTCTCTTCATTTTCTGTTCCATATCCTAATGCAGTAATGTAATTAGACAACGCATCTACCCATACGTAAATAACGTGTTTTGGGTTACCTGGAACACGAACTCCCCAGTCAAATGAAGTACGAGAAACAGCTAAATCTTCTAATCCTGGTTTAATGAAGTTATTAATCATTTCATTTTTACGGGACTCCGGCTGAATGAAATGAGGGTTATCTTCATAGAACTTTAATAGTCGGTCTACATATTTACCCATTCTAAAGAAATAAGACTCTTCGCGAACAAGTTCTACAGCGTGACCACTATCTGGGCTTTTTCCACCAACTACTTTGTCACCTTCCATAATTGGATCTACTAATTGATGCGCTGTATAGAATGTTTCATCTTGTACAGAATACCAACCTTCATATTCATCAAGATAAATATCGCCTTGATCTACTAGCTGCTTGAAGATTTTCTCAACAACATCTTTATGACGATCTTCAGTTGTACGAATAAAATCATCATAAGAGATATCCATCTTCTCCCAAAGTTCTTTAATCCCTGATACAATGTTATCCACATATGCCTGTGGTGTAACATTTAGTTCTTCTGCTTTCTTTTGGATCTTCTGTCCATGCTCATCAGTTCCTGTTAAATAATGAACATTGTATCCTTGCATACGCTTATATCGTGCCATCGCATCTCCTGCTACTGTCGTATAAGCATGTCCAATGTGTAACTTTCCACTTGGATAATAAATTGGGGTAGTAATATAAAAGGACTTATTTTCCTCTTTCATCGTTTTGGACCTCCCGAATAACCTCATATGTATTTATAAACAGTATATCAAAAACTCATATATAAAGTGAAACTTTAATCCGTGGAGAGGGTTCATCCCCCATGGATTATTAGTTGAACCAATCGGGCTTTTACGAGCAGTTGATCTCCCACTTAACTTCTTTGCTCCGGCTAAATTTTGAAGTGGGAGTCTTACTGCTCGTTAATGCGGGATAAAAACGAGTTAATGCTCGATATCTTTATCATCTATTACTCAT
>NZ_JBFPJH010000118.1:0-9437 GCF_040838255.1 Bacillus sp. C30
ATATACAGAATTAACAATTTCTAAAATCCCTACTTTTAATATAGAAATCTTTTTGCCATACAACATAATGGCCCGAATTACACTTGGTACAAATATGAGTGAACACCATGGATTTATAGCAAATACAATTACCGTTAATACAATATGATATCCCCAAGATATCAAACGATACTTCGGATTATTTTTTTCACGAATCATCGTTTTCACATAAAACGTACTTCCTAAAAAATATAGAAATGAAATAAGCGCAATGAATAATGCTGTTTTATCTATGAATTTCACGGAGAAATAATAACTAATTAAACCACCTATACAAAACACTATAATCGCACAAACATCATTTAGTAATGCTCGTTCATTTTTTTGACGAGCGTAATACATATTTACAATAAACAATGGAATCATTAATACTGCGAATAAAAGAATTCGCCATTCATATAATAAAGAAATCATCCCAAATACAAATGCAATGATAAAATAAACAATTGCAGCGTGTAGAAATTCTTTTTTTCGTCTTTTCCTTATGTACATGAGAAATGGATAAGTGGCTAGATAGATAAAGAACCAGGCTAAAAACAGTGGGATATGATAAAAAGTAGGTTTACCAAGTAATACACTTAATAGAAATGGTATGACAAGCATCGCCCATGCTCCATGTTGCTTCGGAATAACTAACTTCATTAACTATACACCTCCCTCTTGAAAATAATTCTCACCTACTATTATACAAATAATTTCATATAATAACGGATATATATTGAATCTATTTTTTGACAATAAAAAATGCTTCTTACAATATGTAAGAAGCATGAAAGAGGCAAACGAATATGTAAGTCGCGACCCTACCTTATATGAGTATGCTTTTCTATGTCACGTTATGCTCATCTAATATACCGTATTTCTTTTTAAATCTTGTGAGGATCGTAATCCATGACGTACTAAATAGCAGAAGGAAAATAACATTCGATATCGCATGACTCAGATCAAAGTAAAAACTTGCGACATAGTAAGCAATAACTGTTTCCCACGTTGCTTCTTGTATAAAACCAAGAAGACCCCAGAAATTCATAATCCAGCCAAATAGAAATCCAACGGCAAATCCATATATGAGTCGTCCCCATAGTTTTTTCATCAAAAATGTATTTCGGAGTAATCCTGCTATAAAACCAATCATGCCCCAAGAGAACATTTGCCACGGAGTCCACGGACCTTGTCCTAAAAAAATATTAGATACAATGGCCGCCGTTGCCCCAATCATAAAGCCAGTTTCACTTCCAAAAACAATTGCAGAAACGATAATGACAAAAGAAGTCGGTTGTACACTTGGTAAAATAGAAAATGGTACCCGGCTAACCGCTGCAATCGCCGCTAACACAGCAACGATAACAATTTCACGTGAAACAAACGCCTTCCTTTCAAAACGAACATAGAAAGGTAACATAATGACAGCTAATAAAAACAAACTACTTACCATGTAATACCCGTCCATAATAAAAGTCGTAAAGAGTAGTGTACATATTACAACAGCAAAAATAAATATTATGAATGCAACATATCGTTTGGACACGCTTTGTACACATCCTCCCACGTTAATGCAAATGGCAACTCTCTACGGATGAATCGATTAATAGATGTTGTATAAAAGAAGTTACCACTAAAGAACTCTTTCGGTGCATCATTCATAATGACTTTCCCGTCAAATAACATCATGCACTGATCAACGTATTTCGCTGCAAACTCAATATCATGCGTTGCCATTACAATTGTTGTACCTTCTTTTTGCAACTGTTTAAATAGCTCTCCTACTCTTTCCTTTTTCCATGGATCTAGTCCCTTTGTCGGCTCATCGAGTAATAATAAAGTTGGCTTTGATAATAACGTTGTACATAATGCGAGTAATTGTTGCTCTCCGCCGCTACAATCATGTGGATGGCGCTCTTTAAGTGAATCTAACCAGAACTTTTTCAACATTTCTTCTGCTATTGTTTTTCCCTCTTCACCATATAATTCACGCGCACGCTCATAAACCTCTTCCCATACTGTATCAAAAGTAAAATGATAGTACGGATGTTGCGATACGTACCCTATACTTTTAAATCGTTCTTTCGAATCAATTTTATGTACCACTTTCCCATTCCACTTTACCTTACCTCTTCTAGCTTTTTGCAATCCTGCTAAAATCGTTAACAGTGTAGACTTCCCGGTTCCGTTTTTCCCAACTAGAGCTGTCCATTTTCCCTTTTCGATGTTCACTGTTAAATCTCGTAAAATAAGTGGACTATTTTTTTCATATTGAAAAGATATATGTTCTGCACTTAAAATTACATCTCGCTTTTCACATTGTTCTACTTGCCCATTCCTATATGATATCGCTGAAAAATCATTCATTTTCATTTGTGCTTCTCGCACTGTAAATGGAATCTCTTTCACATTCCACTCTAAAAACAATCTTGGAATTTGCGGAATGAATGGACGAAACTTTTCTACTTCCCACATGTTCGCTATCACACTTTTAGAAGTACCATCATAAATGATTCTGCCATTATCCATACAAACAACGCGTGTTGCGAGCGGTATAACTTCATCTAAACGATGTTCACTTAAAATAATCGTAATTCCAAGTTCTTCATTAATACGTTTTAATAATCCTAAAAACTCTTTCGCAGCAATCGGATCTAGTTGTGCTGTCGGTTCATCCAGTAATAATAGTTTCGGCTGCATGACTAACACCGCAGCTAAATTTACAAGTTGTTTTTGACCACCAGATAAAGTATGAACAGATTGATGTAATAAATCTTGAAATCCCAAAAAGCTAATGAGTTCCGCTATTCTTTTTTGAATAATATGTGATGGTAACCCAATATTTTCTAAAGAGAATGCTAGTTCTTGAATAACGGTATCCATTACGAGCTGATTTTCTGGATTTTGAAATACCATACCAATTTCTTGGGCAGATAATAACTCTGGTACTTCTTCTAATAAAGTACCATCATAATATGTATGTCCAGAACGCGTGCCAATTGGAAGTAACTCCTTTTTAAAATGTTTTAATAAAGTTGTCTTCCCAGAACCTGAACCGCCAGCAAGTACTATAAATTCTCCTTTTTGAACAGAAAGAGAAATATGCTGTAACGCTTCTTCATTTTCATCAGTATATACAAATGATAAATTCTTCATTTCTGCATGCGCCACCATATCCATTCCCTTCCTTCCATCATAATTGGTAAACTAACAAACATCATAAATAATATAAACATAATTCCATCGTATTGCTGGAATAGTATTGATTCCACTTTCGGATAAATAATCAATTTCCCTCCGCCATAATAACTAAATATAAATGAAGTTATTAATAGAAAAACTAAATAACTTAGCGTATACAAATCACGTCTTTCCATTCTATATCGAATATATGTCGTACGCTTCGTTACACCAAACCCACGAGCTTGCATAGAATCTGCTGTTTGTAGTGCATCTTCTAACGAACAAACTAATAACACTTGCAGTAATTTCATCCCATTTTTTATACGCTCAATGAGTGAACCTGAATCTAATTGCACACCTTTCGTTTTTTGGACGAGTGTAATTTTCTTTAACCGCCTAATAAACAAAGGAACAAACCTCACTGTAATCATCGTTAACAATGCTACTTTCGGTGAAATTCTTGAAAATAAATATAAAAATTTATGACTCGAAATAATATCGTTATAAGAAGCAAACGTAAACATAATCGCAACTAATAATAAACCCATAACAAGTCCATACATACAGGCCTCAAGCTTAATCCGGCTATCTCCTAACCAAAATAACGTAGTCGCCCCTCTATGCGTTAATAAAGAATTAAATAAAATTACCATTAGAAAGAATACGATAGTACTTGGCAGCATGTTTCTTATTTTCTCGCCATTTCCTTGTACTATATTTAAGATTACTATTAGTATAATCGCTCCAATTAAAAAAAGAGGATGAAGACACATCATACATAGTATCATCACCCCAATATAATAGAAAAAATTAACAAAAGGATGTAAAGAAGAAAAGCTTATTTTCATAGTCCTTTACCGAAGGTCCTTTCTTATTTTAATACATACACCCATTCAATTGTATCTCCTGGTTTTACTGTAACTACACCAGCACTACGATTCGGAAATGCACCGTTCACACGGTATTTCCAACCACTTGTATCACTTATATCTTTTTCGTATAAATCATTAATCCCTTTTACGTAAACATCACCTTTAGATCCACTTGCATCAACATCTAATCCTGTACTATTTAGTACACTATATACAGTAGCACCTTCTTGTACATCAACCTTTTTCGCACCTAATAAGTATCCTTCATGTCCTTTTACCGAGATAGTGACTTGTTTTGCTTTAGGTACTGGTGGTGGTGGTACTGGATTTGGTGGTGGTACCGGTGTTGGCGGAGCTGGTAGATTATTGTTCTCTTCTGGATTTTTCTTTTGCTCCTGCTTTGGTGTTTCTTTTGGCTGATTCACAACCTTTGCTTCTTCTTTTACTTCTGGCGCTTTCTGCTGCTGAGGTTTCTCTTCTTGTACTTTTTGTTGCTCTGGTTGTTTATTTGCAGCAGGCTGTTCCTTTGGTTTCTCTTCTTTCTTTACTTCAGGTTGTTCCTGCGCTTTTTCTTCTTTCGGTTTCTCTTCTACTTTTTGTTCTTGTTTATCTTTCTGCTCTTCTTGTGGTTTCTGTTCCGGTTCAGCTTGTTGCTCTTCCGGTTTCGGTACATCTTTTTGTTCTTCCTGTTTCGCTACTTCTTTTTGCTCTTCTTGCTTCGGTTCTACCTTCTTCTCAGGCTTTACAGCCGTTTCTTCACATCCGGCTAATAATCCTAATGAAAGAACTAAAGAAATGAACCATTTCATCTTGCTCATGCTGCCCCTCACCTTTCATAATAAAGTGAAACTTTAATGAGTGGAGATTTTGTTCATCTCCACTCATTATTAGCCCTCACCCTTCATAATAAAATTAGGAGCAAATGATTGCTCCTAATTTTTGTTAAGCTGCTTTACGTCTCCATAATACATATGCAGAAGCGATACATAATACACCCATACCTACTTGTGTTGCTGCACTATGAGAAGATGCTCCTGTTTGTGGTAATTGATTCTTATTCTTGTTTGTTTCTTTATTAACTCGTTCGTTATCTACAACAACTTTTAGATTTTCATCTTTTGGTTGTTTTTGTAACTCTTCTTGTTGTTTCGGCTGTTCTACAACTTCTTTTTCTTCTACAGTTGTCTCTGGCTCTACAATTGGTTTCGTATCAATTTCATTCTCTACTACATTTGACCAATCATAAATCGATTTCCCAAGATCTTTAAACTGAAGTAACGCTAAAAATGCTTGCTCTGTAGCCATTCCGCTACCTTTTTGATCACTTGGTAACCATTTGAACTCACCATTTGGAAGCTGGTATGACATTAAATTTTGTACTGCTTTATTAAGACGATCGTGATCTACATCTTTAACTAGCGATAGTCCAATAATTGCTTGTGCAGTACTATTAGAATTCTCTTGTCCATCAGCGGCAAAACCACCATGACCTAGCTGCTGCTTGTATAAATAATCAACAGCTTTTTGAATAGCTGGCTTTACATCTGCTTGATCTTGATAAGGAGCTAATGCTGCTAATACCATACTTGTTACATCAACGTTACTAGCACTTTCTTTACTACTTGAACTATCATATGTCCAGCCACCGTCTGTATGCTGCGCTTGTAAAAGTGCTTGTACTAAAGCAGCTCGATTCCATTTTGCTTCGGCCGGAACCTCATATTTCTTTGTATCTAATGCAAGTAATGTAAATGCGTATCCTGTAACGGAATTCACTTTATCGGATTCAAATAAATTTTGTACTAAATTTTGTCCCTCTACCTTTGTAGGATCAACATTCATTGCATTCATCATAATAATCGTTCTAGCTAAATCTGTTGCTGAAAAACGATTTAAACGCTTCTTAACCTTTTCAGCTACTGGCTTAACATAGTTTATTTTCGTTTCAAGCGGAACATTTACACCTGAACGAGCAAGTCCAATCGCAACCCAATCACTACCAATTCCATCTTGTAACATCTTTTCTGACGTTTTAGAAATCGCTTCGTTTAATTGTGCTGCTGGAATTTCGACTTTCTCTTGCTTTGGTTGTTCTGTTACTTTATCTTCTGGTTTACCATCTGGCTTTTCTGTTTTTGGTTCTTCTGGCTTACCATCTGGTTTTTCTGTTTTCGGTTCCTCTGGTTTTGGCTCTTCTACAGTTTTACAAGTGCCAAATTTATCTAGCGTTTGTTGCAACGTTTGTTGACTCATATTGCTCCAGTCTGCAACGTAACGAAATGCAACAACATCCCCAGACTCTAATTTATAACTATCCGCCCCAACTTCTGCAGATTTATCATTTACATCATACAACCAACCGCTCGTTGCTCCAGCCATTAATCCATCGATGCCCTTTATATACGTTCCAAATGACATACTTTCAGATGTTACTTTGTCACCCATAACTTTTTGTAGCAAACTAAAAGCGGTTTCTCCATCTTCAATGGAAACTTCTTTCGGACATAACATAATTCCTTTTTGTGATTCACCAATAATTGCAAGTTTCGCTGTCTTTCCTTCAGCAAACGTAATATGTACTGTATTCGCAAAAGAAACAAATACAAGTGCCACTGCCATTAATGATGTAAGCAGCCATTTCTTTAACATTGCCATCCCAAAATTCCCTCCCTTTACTAACATTCACACAAAAAAAGACCCTTTAAGGGTATGCGGTTGACACTCTCTTTTTGTAAGTGTCGAACAAAAATGTACAACACCTCCTACCCGCATTATTCGCGGCTATATTTGTATAGGAAAAATAATTTCGTTTATGAACGCACCATTGTGATAACATTCACTTTTCTAGGCAAAATTTACTCCCTTTTCAAGTTATCCCGCTATTCGCCGAGCAGTAAGACCCCACCTCAAATTCAGCGAAAGCAAAGAAGTTAGGTGGGGATCAACTGCCCGTAAATGCCCGATTGGTGAAGGCTAATAATCAGTGGGGATGAACAAAATCCCCACTGATTAAAGTTTCACTTTATCGTAAATCGATAAACCTATACATTCTGTAATTTTTAAATTCTGTATTATTTTACTATTGACAAAGAATTTTGTCCATGCTTTATCGGATTTATTTTCTAAGAATAATAGCTTAATAGCCTTCCATTAATAGAAGTCATCCCTCACTATGTAAGCTTTTATCACTAACAATAATTCCATCTTCATCTACATAAACATATTCATTCGGTTTCCATTCAACTTCACCAAATTGCACCGGAATATTTCTTTCTCCTTTTCCTTCTTTTATACTTCTATTTGGCATTGTCCCTAACGCTACAATACCAATATTAATATTTTTTAATTCACTAGAATCACGAACATACCCATTTACAATAATTCCTGCTAAGTTTCTTTCTTCCGCAATAGCTGCCAAATTATCACCGAGTAACGCACAATTTTTAGAAGCTCCGCCATCAACAACTAATACTGTACCTTCCGGCAGTGTTTGTAACCCCTCTTTTACTAGTACATTATCATCCTTCACTTTTACCGTTGCGATTTTCCCATAGAATTGTTTTTTCTTCCCGAAAGAACGAAAAGACTGGCGACATATTTGTAATTCCTTTTCAAATTCATCACATAGATCCGTAGTTTTCCACATCCCTTTCCCTCTTTTCTTTTCCTTTTATATTACATATTCTTGGATTTTTTTCGTTTCCCTGTCTAATGTTGCAACAATTTGTATGTGTAAGAAAAGGACAGAAAAACTATTGCCTTAAGAAGCCACCTTTATTATAATCTATTTCACAGATAAATTTCAGAATATTAAAAATTAACCAAGTGAAAAAGAAGGGGTTTTATGCAATTACAGACCGAGGCAAAAAAACAGCCTAGTAAACGAAAGTTTAAAATGCCTGACGCGTACGTACTACTATTTTTTATTGCTTTACTTTGTGCAATAGCTACATATTTCGTTCCTGCTGGAGAATTTAAAAGAGTCACAAACGGTACTGTTACAACGACAATACCAGGAAGTTATCATTCTGTTCCACAATCGCCGGTAGGGTTTGTTTCTTTTTTTACCGCTATTGAAAAAGGAATGACACTTGCTGCTCCGATCATCTTCTTAATTTTATTTACAGGTGGAGCCATTGCAATTCTTGAAAAAACAGGTGCTCTTGACGGTTTAATCTATCATGTAATTAACAAATTTCGGAATCAGCAATTACTTTTCATTTGTATTGTCGCCGCACTCTTTTCTATTCTCGGAACGACTGGTATTATCGTGAACTCAGTTATCGGCTTTATCCCCATCGGCATCATCGTTGCACGCACATTAAAATGGGACGCTATCGTCGGCGTAGCAATTATTTATTTAGGCACTTATGCTGGTTTTAATGCTACTATTTTATCTCCCTCACCTTTAGGCATTTCACAAAAAATCGCAGAACTCCCGATGTTTTCAGGAATTGGTTTACGTACGGCAATTTATATTTCTTTTTTAATTGCTACCATTTTGTATATTAATTGGTATGTAAAACGCTTAAAAAAACCGAATAAAGGAAGCATACTCGGAGATAACTGGTTTCCAAGTAATGCTCTTTCAAGTGAGAAAGAAACAGGGAAAACAGAAGTTCCTTGGACAATACGTCATAAATTAATTTTACTCGTTTCAGCTTTATCATTAATTGCATTTTTAATAAGCGCTTTTCGTCTACATTGGACGGACGCAGAAATGACCGCTACTTTTATATTCATAGCAATTACAGCGGGAATAATAGGTGGTATGAAAGCAAACGATATCGCTTCTACTTTTCTAGCAGGCTGCCAAAATCTCATATACGGTGCTTTGATCGTCGGAATGGCTCGTTGTATTTCAGTCATTTTAGAACAAGGCAAATTACTTGATACAATCGTTAATCAACTCGCACAGTCTCACGAAGGACATAGCCCTGTATTTGGCGTTCTCGGCATGTATGTAAGTAGTGCCGCATTACATTTCCTCATTTCATCCGGGACAGGAGAATCTGTTATTTTCATTCCGATATTAGCTCCATTAGCCGATTTCATGCATATTACACGCCAAGTTACAGTACAGGCTGTTATGCTTGGAGAAGGTGTAGTGAACTGCCTCAATCCAACTTCCGGTGTTTTAATGGGCGTTCTCGCAGCGAGCGGCATTTCTTATGGAAAATGGATTCGCTTCATGGCTCCACTTGCATTCATTTGGTTTATCATTGGACTTATTTTTCTTATTGTTGGCGTGAATATTGAGTGGGGACCGTATTAAAAGACTCATATTATACTTAACTTAATAAAATATCTATTCTATTCTCCAATCCTATAAAAATCACTTATTCTAGTATAGATATAAAC
>NZ_JBFPJH010000009.1:0-42206 GCF_040838255.1 Bacillus sp. C30
CAATAGGTAATTGTTGGGTTTCTCTCGAAGATAGGGATACGTAACGAATAAATAGGATTAAGGAATGTGAGTATATGAAAAAATTAAGTAAAGTAATGTCATTTTGCTTGGTAGTTAGTATGTTTGTTCTAGCAGGTTGTGAAAAAAGTGAAAACAAAGTTCAAGTAAATGAAAAGATTGAACAGCTTGATGAAGCACCAGAAGTGACAGGAAAAGAAGCGAAAAAGATTGTACGAAAGAGCGTAGATAGGATAGCAAACGCTTTTAGTGAGATGGAAAAAGAAAATGGATGGAGCCGAAATAATCCTGGAGATATGGAGACAGTGAAAAAAGGAGTTAAGGGATTAGTTACAGATAAGTTTGTAGAAAATCAGCTTCCTAAGTCGCTTGACACATTTAATAGGTCTAGAGAGACGGATATGTTGCCATTCCCAATTCATATTGAGCCAGACGTGAGAATAACTTGTTCACAGAAAAATGATGTTTTAAAGATTGAGACGCTTATCCTTGCAAATGATATGGGGAATGAAGCGGAGACGTGGGAATTTGTTTTAGTTTATACCGATGGAAAATGGTTAATGGATAAATGGTCATCAAATACGCCAGTAGATTTAAAGTTAACTAAAGAAGAAGCTAACGAAATTCTTAGAGTTCAAGGTTTCAAGAATGTCTCTTTCGTTAGAGAAGAGAATAGTGGAAATAAGAAATATATTTTTCAAGAAAGTAACGGAGTAGTTGCTGTGGATGCCCAAACATCTGTTATTACTCACAATGTAGATGATGAAGAGCAAGAAAAGGTAACGAAACAAGATTTTATTCAAGAGCAAGAAACAGCTAAGGGAAATGATTCCAGTACGTATACTAGTTCAAAAGAAGAGAAGCAGCCAAAAAAAGAATCTTCTTCAGTATTAGGTAAAACTAAGGCTCTAAATGAGTTAGTTGCTCTAGAAAACGAAGAAAAACATACAAATGTTATGTCAACAAATGACATAGTAAATGAAATAGAAGGAAATTATCAACTATGGGATAATAAACTAAATGAAATTTACAGTACATTAAAAAATACGATGTCAGCTGATGCATTTCAGTCATTAAAAACAAAACAGATTGCATGGGTTAAAGAAAAAGAAAGTAAAGTTACAGCGATTGGTACAGATCCAAATAATGGAACGATGAGACGTATAGAGGCTTCGGAAGAGAAATATAAGATGACAAAAGAAAGATGTTACGAATTAGTTAATGGATATATGAACTAAATTAAAGAATGCGTTGCTAGCAAGCAACGCATTTTTTAATTTACGCTTTTAATTTCATTACTGTATCAGCATCTGGTGTTACATATAATGTTTGTTGATTGTCATATGTAACAAATCCAAGTTTTGCACCGCTCGTTTTTTTGACATGGCGTACCTTTGTGAAATCTACAGGAACAGAACTAGAATCTTTTGCTTTACTGTAATAAGCAGCGATTTTAGCGGCCTCTTGTAAAGTCTCTTCCGTAGGTTCAAGAGAACGAATGACAACGTGGGACCCAGGTATGTCTTTCGTATGTAACCAAATTTCATCACGACGGGAGAATTTCGTTGTTAAATAATCATTTTGCTTATTGTTTTTACCGACGAAAATTTCTGTGCCATCACTAGCTAAATATTTGTCCAATACTGGTTTTGTCGGTTTTTTCTTTGTGTTTTTCTTCTTACGATTACGTACATAACCTTCTTCGGTCAGTTCTTCACGAATCTCTTCAATATCTTTTGAAGAAGCAACCTCCATTTGTTGAAGTAAGCTATCGAAATAAAGAATTTCTTCATTTGTTTTTACGATTTGTTCTTCTACAATAGCAACTGAATTTTTCGCTTTTTGGTACTTTTGGAAATAGCGTTGTGCATTTTCAGATGGTGTTTTTAAAGGATTTAATGTGATTTTTACAGTCCCACCATTTTCGTCGTAATAGTTAACGACTTCTATCTCTTTATCACCTTTTTTCAAAGCGTACATATTGGCTGTAAGTAGCTCTCCAAATAGTTGATATTTATCTGCTTTTCCGGCATCTTGTAATGTTTTTTCTAGTTTAATTAGCTTCTTTTCGTTTTTTGTTTTTTCATTTTGCATAAAGCGTTCTAAATCGTGAGCTTGTTGTTTTACACGATCGCGCTCTGCTTTACCAAAGAAGAAACGATCTAATAATTCACTAACAGATGAAAATGTTTTTTCGTTTCCTTGTAAGTGAGAAAGAGGGAATAGGTAAAAGAACTCTTTTCCATTTGCTGTTATCATGGCAGGCACGTACTGATGTGTTAGCAAAGGTTTTTGCAAGCTGAAGAAAGCTTCAGATAATGCTTTTTCATTTGCCATACCTGCTTTATTTACAACTTCTTTTGCAAATAATGGGGAAATTCCCATGAATGCTCCGACAAGTTGTTTGTCCATGTTGCCAGATAAAAAGTCTAGCGGTTTAATAAAATCATCTTCTGTTTCGATAAGAAGCGGATTAACTTTATGTTGTGCCGGTGGGGCAACATATTCAGCTCCAGCATATACAGTACGATGTCGGTTTACCGCTAAAGAAACGTGTTTTAAGCTATCTAAAATAACATTTGTTTTCGTATCTACTAAGATAATATTACTGTGTCGTCCCATTATTTCGATTACTAATGTTTTTACTGATTCGTCACCGATTTCATTGCGACTGCGGACTGTAATTTGAATAATACGTTCTAAGTCAATTTGTTCGATTTTTTCAATAAATCCACCTTCTAAATGTTTGCGAAGAAGCATACAAAACATCGGCGGTAGCGCTGGTGAATTGTAGTTTTGATTTGTTAAGTGCATACGCGCATATGTAGGGTGAGATGAAAGAATTAGCTTTTGGTTTTTTCCGTTTGCTCGAATATGTAATAAAACTTCATATTTTGAGGGTTGATATATTTTTGAAATTCTTCCTGTTTGAAGAGAATTTGCAATTTCATGTGTAATTGCTCTTGTAAATAATCCATCGAATGCCATGAATGAACACTCCTTTCTAACTAAAAGTTAATTATAGCATTTTTTTGGACGAGGCTGAATAAGCTTTCATTAGAGTATGTCTGGAATCAGGAGGTCGATGGCAGGATGAACTGGTATGAAATGCGAGCACATGAAGTGGAGGAAAGAACGAATACGAATGTGGAGGTAGGTCTTACAGAGCAAGAAGCAGAGGGCCGATTAAAGAAATTTGGTACAAATGAATTGCAAGAAGCAAAGCGGCCTTCTGCGCTTATGGTGTTTTTAGCGCAATTTAAAGATTTTATGGTACTTGTTTTATTTGGTGCTACAATTATTTCAGCTTTTTTAGGAGAGTATATTGATTCGATTGCAATTGTTGCAATTGTTATTATTAATGGTGTCCTCGGTTTCTTCCAAGAGAGGAAAGCTGAAAAATCGTTGGAAGCTTTAAAAGAATTGGCAGCTCCTCAAGTTACTGTACTAAGAAATGGGAAGTGGATAAAAGCGCCGTCAAAAGCGCTTGTACTAGGTGATATTATTAAATTTTCTAGTGGTGACCGTATTGGCGCGGATGTTCGCCTTGTGGAATCTTCAAGTTTATATATTGAAGAATCGGCTCTTACAGGAGAGTCATTGCCTGTACAAAAGAAGGTAGATGCGTTACAAGGTCAAGATGTTTCAATTGGTGATCAAAAAAACATGGCATTTATGGGGACGATGATAACGAGAGGTGCTGGAACAGGGGTAGTCGTAGCAACTGGAATGAATACAGCTATGGGGCAAATTGCAAATATGTTGCAAAATGCTGAGCAAATGGAAACGCCATTACAAAGAAGATTAGAACAGCTTGGAAAAATTTTAATTATTGTTGCTCTTATTTTGACGGCTCTTGTTGTACTAGCTGGTGTATATCAAGGGAATGAAGTGTATCACATGTTTTTGGCTGGGGTTTCGCTTGCTGTTGCAGCTATTCCAGAAGGATTGCCAGCTATCGTTACTGTTGCGCTATCACTTGGCGTACAGCGTATGATTAAAAAGAGGGCAATTGTGCGAAAGTTGCCAGCTGTAGAAACGTTAGGCTGTGCTTCTGTTATTTGCTCAGATAAAACAGGAACAATGACACAAAATAAAATGATGGTAACACATATGTGGTCAGGCGGAGAATTGTGGAAAGTAACAGGTCAAGGCTATGAGCCAACAGGTTCGTTTATGAAAGGTGAAGAAGTAATTGACCCTACTAAGACGAAATCACTGTATCAACTACTTACATTTGGCTGTTTATGTAATAATGCGAATGTTATTCAAAAGAAAAAGACGTATGTGTTAGATGGAGATCCAACAGAGGGAGCTCTCGTTGCTGCTGCAATGAAGGCGGGAATATCACGTGAAGCTCTTAAAGGAAAGTTTGAAGTCATTCGTGAATTTCCTTTTGATTCAACTAGAAAAATGATGAGTGTTATTGTTCGTGATCGTGAAGGTAAAAAATTTGTTATTACAAAAGGAGCACCAGATGTTCTTTTGCAAATGAGCCAAACAATTTTGTGGGGAAATAAGCAGCAGCCTTTAAGTGAAATGTATCGAAAAGAAGTGCAGGCAGCGATTCATAGTTTAGGAAGTCAAGCTTTACGAACGATTGCGGTGGCATTTAAAACGTTAAAAGCTACAGATTCAATTGAACATGAAAGAGAAGTCGAGCAGGATTTTATGCTTGTTGGAATACAAGGAATGATAGATCCACCAAGACTAGAAGTGGCGCAAGCGGTGAAAGAGTGTAAGGAAGCTGGTATTAGAACGGTAATGATTACGGGAGATCATAAAGTGACGGCAATGGCAATTGCGGAACAGCTAGGGGTTTTACCGGCGGGTGGACGCGTTGTTGAAGGTGTAGAACTTGCGAATATGGATGTAGAGGCATTAGAAGATATTGTAGAAGATACGTATGTATTCGCTCGTGTGTCTCCTGAGCATAAATTGAAAATCGTTAAGGCGCTGCAAAATAAGGGACATATAGTAGCTATGACAGGTGATGGAGTGAACGATGCTCCAGCTATTAAAACAGCTGATATAGGGATTGCGATGGGAATTACAGGGACAGATGTTGCAAAAGAAGCTTCGTCACTTGTGTTGTTAGATGATAACTTTGCTACGATTAAATCGGCGATTAAAGAAGGTAGAAACATATATGAAAATATTCGGAAGTTTATTCGGTATTTGTTAGCATCTAACGTTGGTGAAATTTTAGTTATGTTATTTGCGATGTTACTTGCACTGCCATTGCCGATGGTTCCAATTCAAATTTTATGGGTGAACTTAGTTACTGACGGTTTACCAGCGATGGCATTAGGTTTGGATAAGGCTGAAGGAGATGTGATGAAGAGAACACCACGCCATCCGAAAGAAGGGGTGTTCGCTAGAGGGCTTGCGTGGAAAATTATAAGTCGTGGTTTTCTAATCGGAGCAGTGACATTAGTAGCGTTTATTATTGCATTTAACCAGCATCCGAATGAATTGAAGTATGCACAAACGGTAGCCTTCGCAACATTAGTACTGGCTCAGCTTATTCATGTATTTGATTGTCGTAGTGAACATTCTATATTCCACCGCAACCCGTTTGGAAATATATATTTAGTAGGGGCGGTTATTATTTCTTTACTGTTAATGCTTGTAGTTATATATTATCCACCATTACAGCCGATTTTTAGCACAATGCCGATACAAGCACGAGATTGGTTGTTAATTGGAGGATTATCATCTATTCCGACCTTCTTATTAGTAGGATCCTTATTAACAAGAAAAAAGGAGAAAAAGAAAAAGCCGCTGTTATATAAGAAGGGATTAAACTTGAAATAGTCAATGATATGAAAATATGATATAATTTACAGAAGGTAGTAGAGTCGCATCTCTATTGCCTTTTTCATTGAGTTATTTCATGGCTTGGATGTGATAAAGATGATTTGTAGTATGACAGGATTTGGAAGATCGAAGGTAGAAAACGATACTTTTCAAATAACAGTAGAAATGAAGTCGGTGAACCATCGTTTTTTAGAAATGAGTATTCGGTTTCCGAAGCAAATGATGGCGTTTGAAGACAAGATTCGTAAAATAATTGCAAAGCAAGTTCGCCGTGGACGTATTGAAGTGTCTATTAGTATAACAGGTGAAGGGCTTGTTGAAAGAAAATTAACTGTGAATTGGGAACTTCTCAAGCAGTACCAATCCATTATGGAAGATATAAAAGGGAAATTTCAATTACAAGATTCTATTACACTCGGGCAACTAATGGGAATGCCAGAAGTAACGGCAGTTGAAGAAATAGAAAATGTAAATGAACAATTTGAAACCGGTTTATATGAAGCTGTTCGCCAAGCTGCTCATATGTTGAAAACGATGAGAGATGGCGAAGGAGAACGATTACATAAAGATATAGCATATCGTTTGCAAGAGATTAATAATTGTGTAAATGCAATTATTCCACATGCACCAATTGTTACACAAAAATATCGTGAACGATTAGAAAATCGCTTAAAAGAATTACATAATCAAGATTTAGATGAACAACGATTGTTGACAGAAGTAGCAATATTTGCAGAGCGTTCAGATATTCACGAAGAATTAGTTCGATTACAAAGTCATTTAGATCAATTTCGTGAAGCACTGCAAATTACAGAGCCTGTTGGAAGGAAAATGGACTTCATCGTGCAAGAGATGCATAGGGAAGTTAATACGATAGGCTCTAAGGCAAATGACTTAACAATTTCAAAATATGTCGTAGAAATGAAAAATAACCTTGAAAAAATTCGTGAACAAGTACAAAATATTGAGTAGCTTTCAAAAAATATATAAAGTTATACGTGGTGGAGAAATCGGATAGACTTACTAGGAGGCGCAAACTATGGCCATGCGGTTTTTAAATATTGGATACGGAAATATTGTATCTGCTCATCGAATTATTGCTATTGTAAGTCCGGAGTCAGCTCCTATTAAACGGACAGTACAGGAAGCGCGTGAACATAATGCTTTGCTTGATGCTACGTATGGGAGAAAAACAAGGGCGGTTATTGTTATGGATGATGGGCATGTAGTATTAAGTCCAATTCAGCCAGAGACGATTGCACATCGTTTGAATAATAAAGAAGATCTAAGTGAGGAAGGGTAGGTTTTACATATTTATGAGAAGTAGAAGAGGATTGCTCATCGTTCTTTCGGGACCTTCTGGTGTCGGGAAAGGAACGGTTCGAAAAGAGCTGTTTAGCCATGAAGACACACGTTTTCAGTACTCTATTTCAGTAACGACACGTAAACCGCGTGAAGGTGAAGTAGATGGTGTGGATTATTTCTTTAAAGAGAGAGAAGAATTTGAAGAAATGATTCGTAATGAAAAGTTACTTGAATGGGCTGAGTTCGTTGGTAATTATTACGGAACACCGATTGATTATGTTGAAAAAACGTTACAAGAAGGAAAAGATGTGTTCTTAGAAATTGAAGTGCAAGGAGCAATTCAAGTTAAGAAAGCCTTCCCAGCAGGTGTATTTATTTTCTTAGCACCTCCAAGTTTATCTGAACTAAAGAACCGAATTGTCGGCCGTGGTACAGAAACTGAAGATGTTATTGAAAATCGTTTAACTGTAGCGAAAGAAGAAATCGAAATGATGGACGCTTATGACTATGTTGTAGAAAACGATCAAGTTGAATTAGCTTGCGACCGAATTAAAGCAATTGTGGTTGGTGAACATTGCCGCCGCGAAAGAGTGGCAAAATACTATAAAGAAATGACGGAGGGTCTATAATTATGTTAAATCCATCAATTGACTCATTATTAACAAAAATCGATTCTAAATATACACTTGTAACAGTAGCTGCAAAGCGTGCACGTGAAATGCAAATTGCTGACAATTGTGTTATTGAAAAGCCTGTTTCTTATAAATGTGTAGGTAAAGCGTTAGAAGAAATCGATTTAGAAGTATTAAAATATGTACCAAGCGATGACACAATAATTGATTAAGACATTCTTTTCGACAAATTAAAACATAGACTTTATAATTTTCTATGTAACGGTAACAACCTATTTACAAGTAGGTTGTTATTTTTTTACGATAGGGATGAAAAGGAATCGAAAAAGACGGAACGAAATACTGGTACTGACGAGCTGGAAATTCTATTTCAGTAGAATAAGTTTGAAAAAGAAAGAGGACGAGTCATATGCTAAAAGGGAAAAAGATACTTCTATGTGTAACAGGAGGCATTGCAGTTTTTAAAGCGGCTGCGTTAACAAGTAAATTGACACAAGCTGGCGCTCTTGTAAAAGTAATGATGAGTGAGTCGGCAATGAAGTTTGTTACGCCTCTTACATTTCAAGCACTTTCTCGCCATGATGTATATACGGATACGTTTGATGAGAGAGACTCGGCTGTTATTGCTCATATTGATTTAGCGGATTGGGCAGATGTTGTACTTGTTGCACCTGCTACAGCTAATTGCATTGGAAAGTTAGCTGGCGGTATTGCTGATGATATGATTACAACTACTTTGTTAGCTACTACAGCTCCAGTGTGGATTGCACCTGCTATGAATGTGCATATGTATGAAAATAAAATTGTTCAAAAAAACATGATGACGTTAAAAACATTAGGATATACATTTATTGAGCCTGGGGAAGGTTTTTTAGCATGTGGTTATGTAGCAAAAGGAAGACTGGAAGAACCTGAAGCAATTATTGGACGATTAGAAGAGGCTTTCTGGGAACAACAACCATTGCAAGGAAAACGAATATTAATAACAGCTGGACCGACACGTGAAAAGATTGATCCGGTTCGTTTTATGACGAATTTTTCTTCTGGAAAGATGGGGTATGCGATCGCAGAAGTTGCAGCAGGCTTAGGTGCTGATGTCATACTTGTGTCAGGACCGACAGCATTAGAGTCACCATTACATGTCACAACAATACAAGTAGAATCTGCACAAGATATGTTAGAGGCAGTCCTTCAGCATTATCAGAGTGTGGATGTTGTCATCAAAACAGCAGCCGTTGCAGATTACCGTCCGAAATATGTTCATGATAATAAAATGAAAAAGAAAAATGGCGATGCTGTAATTGAATTAGAAAGAACAGTGGATATTTTAAAAACGTTAGGTGAGAAGAAGGACCGACAGTTACTTATCGGTTTTGCAGCTGAAACGACAAACATAGAGGAATACGCAACGAGAAAATTACGTGAGAAAAATGCAAATATGATTGTTGCGAATGACGTGAAAGCGCAAGGAGCTGGGTTTGGTACGGATACAAATATTGTGACAATGTATAGAAAAGATGGAGAAATCATTGAGCTGCCACTTTTAACGAAGAAAGAAGTGGCTCGTGAAATATTAAAGCAAATAGAAATGATGTTAGAAGATGATTATGTATGAAGTTTGCAAGTGTAATTGTTGATGTACCTGCACGTCAAACAGATCGACCGTTTGATTATATTATCCCTAAAAAATGGGAAGATATCGTGCAAACAGGAATGCGTGTAGTAGTCCCATTCGGTCCGAGGAAATTGCAAGGTTTTATTATTGGCATAAAGGATTCGGTTGAACTAGAAAGTAAAAAGTTAAAAGCGTTGTATGAAATATTAGATGTCACTCCGGTTTTAAATGATGAATTATTAAAACTTGGGTATTGGCTTACAAGTGAAACGTTATGTTATATGATTTCAGCTTTTCAGGTGATGCTTCCGACGGCGATTAAAGCAACATATAAAAAGCGTCTGCAACTTCGTAACCGAGAAGAAGTAGCACCAGAAATTCTTTCTTTATTTCAAGGGAAGGAAACGATAGATTGGGAAGTTATCGAAGCACAGCCGCACCTATATCGCACTATTCAACAAGAAATTAAAAATGGTACGACTGAAGTGGTTTATCAAGTAAAGGATAAAGTGCAGAAGAAGAAACAAAGAGTAGTTCAACCGGAGTTGCCGGCAGATAAATTGGAATTAGCAGCATTTGAACTGAAAAGTAAAAAACAACAAGATGTACTCTATTATTTTGTAGAAAACTACAAAAGTGTACCGTTAAAAAATTTAACAGAAGAATTACAAATAACAGATGCTCCAATAAAAGCACTTGTTAAAAAGGGTCTAATCTCAGAAAAGTATGTAGAGGTATACCGGAGTCCGTATGACGATGATGATTTTGAACAAACGAAACCATTTCCGCTTACTGAGGAACAAAAACAAGTAATTACACCGATTTTGTCATCAATTACAAATGAAACTTACAATCCATTTTTACTATATGGTGTTACAGGAAGTGGTAAGACTGAAGTGTATTTACAATCTATAGCAGCGGTGCTCGAGAAAGGAAAAGAAGCAATTGTGCTTGTTCCTGAAATTGCGCTAACGCCCCAGATGGTAGATCGCTTTAAAGGTAGGTTCGGTTCGCAAGTTGCAGTTCTTCACAGTGCGCTTTCTGTTGGCGAGAAATATGATGAATGGCGAAAGATATTAAGAAAAGAAGTGAAAGTTGTAGTTGGTGCGCGTTCAGCTATCTTTGCTCCATTCGAAAATTTAGGAATCATTATTATTGATGAAGAGCATGAATCAAGTTATAAGCAAGAGGATAACCCAAAGTATCATGCAAGAGATGTAGCAGTGTGGAGAGGACAATACCATAAGTGTCCAATCGTTCTCGGAAGTGCAACGCCGACACTTGAATCGTTTGCTAGAGCGAAAAAAGGTGTCTATGGGTTGCTTACAATGGAAAAACGTATGAACAAACAAGCTTTGCCGACTGTAGAAATTGTTGATATGCGTGAAGAGCTTCGTGATGGAAATCGCTCAATGTTTTCAAAGGCACTGCATGAAAAAATAGCAGATCGATTAGAAAAGAAAGAACAAATGGTTCTCTTTTTAAATAGAAGGGGTCATTCTACGTTTGTGATGTGTCGTGATTGTGGGTATGTCGTACAATGTCCGCATTGTGATATTTCGTTGACATATCACAAAATGAACCATCGTTTAAAATGTCATTATTGTAGTCATGAGGAAAATATGCCAACGGAGTGTCCCTCTTGTAATAGTACGTATATTCGTTTCTTTGGTACAGGGACGCAAAAGGTTGAAGAAGAAATCACAAAACTATTCCCTGAGGCGCGGGTCATTCGAATGGATGTGGATACAACAAGCCGTAAAGGAATGCATGAAAAATTATTAAAGGCGTTTGGTGAAGAGAAAGCAGATATATTACTTGGAACACAAATGATTGCAAAAGGGCTTGATTTTCCGAAGGTGACGCTTGTTGGCGTTTTAACGGCGGATACGATGCTTCATCTACCTGATTTTCGGGCGAGTGAAAAGACGTATCAGCTATTGACACAAGTAAGTGGACGTGCAGGAAGACATGAATTGCCAGGTGAAGTTGTAATTCAAACGTATACGCCGGAACATTACAGTGTAGAATTAGCAAAGAATCAACAATATGATGTATTTTATGAGCACGAAATGCAAATGAGGCAAATGAGACAATATCCGCCATATTACTACGTTGTACTTGTAACTGTATCGCATCCAGAATTATTAAAGGCAGTCCAAGTGACGGAAAAAATTGTCGGTCATTTACGAACGCATTGTTCAAGGCAAACAATGGTGTTAGGGCCGGTTGCTTCAGCAATTCCAAGGATAAAAGATAGATATCGTTACCAATGCATGATAAAATACAAACGGGAACCAAACTTAAAGAACGTGCTCAAAATGGTAAATGAACATTATCAAGCAGAAATGCAAAAAGAGCTACAAATCTCAATTGATTTTAATCCAACAATGTTAATGTAGCGGAGGGAAATATGGCAGTTTTAGAAATTGTAAAGCATCCAAATGAAGTGTTAGAAACACCATGCGAAAGAGTAATTAACTTTGATAAAAAGTTAGTGAAATTGTTAAAAGATATGCATGAAACAATGTTAATTGCAGACGGAGTTGGTCTAGCTGCGCCACAAGTGGGTGTAAGCTTACAAGTTGCTGTTGTTGATATAGGTGATGATACGGGTAAAATTGAATTAATTAATCCTGTTATTTTAGAAAAACGTGGTGAACAAGTAGGTCCCGAAGGCTGCTTAAGCTTTCCGGGACTTTATGGTGAAGTGGAGCGTGCAGATTACATTAAAGTACGTGCACAAAATCGTCGCGGTAAAATATTTTTATTAGAAGCGGATGACTTCTTAGCGCGTGCAATTCAGCATGAAATCGATCATTTACACGGTGTTTTATTTACATCTAAAGTGAAAAGGTATTATGAAGCAGGCGAATTAGAATAGGTTTAAAAGGAGCGGTTTTTGAATGATGAAAGTAGTATTTATGGGGACACCGGACTTTTCTGTGCCGGTGCTTCGTCGTCTTATCGAGGACGGATATGACGTAGTTGGTGTTGTAACGCAACCTGATCGTCCAGTTGGTAGAAAAAAGGTTTTAACACCTACTCCTGTTAAAGTAGAAGCGGAGAAATATGGTATTCCAGTAGTACAGCCGTTAAAAATTCGCGAAAAAGACGAATATGAAAAAGTATTAGCACTAGAGCCAGACTTAATTGTAACAGCAGCATTTGGACAAATCGTACCGAATGAAATTTTAGAAGCGCCAAAGTATGGATGTATTAATGTCCACGCATCATTACTTCCAGAACTTCGCGGTGGTGCACCAATTCATTATGCGATCATGGAAGGTAAAGAGAAAACAGGTATTACAATTATGTATATGGTAGAAAAATTAGATGCTGGCGATATATTAACGCAAGTAGAAGTAGAAATTGAAGAGCGTGAAACAACAGGTTCATTATTTGATAAGTTAAGCGAAGCAGGAGCACACCTTTTATCTAAAACGGTTCCTTTACTAATTCAGGGTAAACTAGAACCAATTAAACAAAGTGAAGCTGAAGTGACGTTTGCATATAATATAAAACGTGAGCAAGAGATAATTGATTGGACAAAATCAGGTGAAGAAGTATACAATCACATTCGCGGATTGAATCCATGGCCAGTTGCTTATACGACTTTGGCAGGACAAGTTATTAAAGTATGGTGGGGAGAGAAGGTCTCTATTACAGAGAAAGCTGAACCAGGTACAATAGTAGCTCTTGAAGAAGATGGATTTGTTGTTGCAACAGGGAACGAGACAGGCGTAAAAATCACTGAATTGCAACCATCTGGTAAAAAGCGTATGAGTTGTTCACAATTTTTACGTGGAACAAAACCTGAAATTGGTACGAAGTTAGGAGAAAATGCATGAGACAAAATGTTCGTGAGTTAGCTCTGGATGGCTTAATTCAAGTAGAAAAAAGTGGTGCATATAGCAACTTACTTTTAAATAATTTGATTGAAAAAAATACAATTGACAGAAAAGATATTGGTTTATTAACTGAAATGGTATATGGAACAATTCAACGTCGTGACACACTAGATTATTATTTACAACCATTTTTAAGAAAAAAGGTTGAAGCGTGGGTAAGAGTGTTGCTTCGCCTATCTCTATATCAAATGCTATATTTAGACCGAGTTCCAGAAAGAGCGGCTATTCATGAAGCAGTTGAGATTGCAAAGCGTCGTGGGCATAAAGGGATTTCAGGCATGGTGAACGGAGTATTGCGTTCAATTCAGCGAGAAGGTGTACCTTCGTTAGAAGAAATCGAAAATCCAGTAGAACGACTTGCGATTGCAACGAGTCATCCAATGTGGCTTGTACAAGAATGGGCATCCGAATATGGTTTAGAGACAGCAGAGAAAATGTGTGAAGTAAATATGTTGCCACCTGTACCAACAGCACGTGTAAATGTTGATAAAGTAACGGTAGAAGAAGCGGTTGCGTTATTAGCTGATGAGGGTATAGAAGCAAAACGTGGCGAATTGTCAGAGGATGCAATTCAAATTGAAAGAGGAAATGTCGCACATACAGAAGCGTTCAAAAAAGGTTTCCTTTCTATTCAAGATGAAAGCTCAATGCTTGTAGCACGTGCTTTAGAACCGAATAAAGGAGATACAGTTCTAGATAGTTGTGCTGCTCCTGGCGGAAAAACAACTCATATTGCAGAGCGTTTGGACGGAACTGGTAAGGTAATGTCGCTTGATTTACACGCACATAAAGTACGTTTAATTGAACAACAGGCGAAGAGACTTGGTTTAGAAAATGTAGAAACGATGGCTTTAGATGCTAGAAAAGTTCAAGAGCATTTTGCAAATGAATCTTTTGACAAAATATTAGTAGATGCACCATGTTCTGGATTTGGTGTTATTAGACGTAAACCTGATATTAAGTTAGGTAAAGATAAGGGCGATAGTGAAAGGTTATCAACGATTCAACTTGCGATACTAGAAAAAATAGCACCATTGTTAAAACAAGGTGGTCGCCTTGTTTATAGTACGTGCACAATTGAAAAAATAGAAAATGAACAAGTAATAAAGCAATTTTTACAAGAGCATCCTGAATTTGAATGGGATACTACGATAAAAGATCGCATGCCAGAAAAGTTAAATCCGTATATTGATGAAGGTCAAGTGCGAATTTTACCGCATTATTTTGCAACAGATGGCTTTTATATTGCTTGTTTAAGAAAGAAGGTGTAGCATCATGGAAACGACTGTAAAAAAACAAAAGAAAAATCTAGAAACAAAGAAACCATCAATTTATTCTTTACAACTTCATGAAATGCAAGATTGGTTAAAGGAACAAGGAGAACCTAAGTTCCGTGCAGGACAAATTTTTGATTGGCTATATAAAAAACGTGTAAAAAATTATGAGGATATGTCAAACCTTGCTAAAGGATTGCGCGATAAATTGTCGAATTCCTTTGATATTACTACTTTAAACACTTTAGTAAAACAAACGTCTTCGGATGGAACGATTAAATTCCTATTCCAGTTATACGATGGATACTCTATTGAAACTGTACTAATGCGACATGAATATGGAAATTCCATTTGTGTAACAACACAGGTGGGTTGCCGCATTGGCTGTACGTTCTGTGCTTCTACACTTGGTGGGTTAAAACGAAACTTAGAGGCTGGAGAAATTGTAGCGCAAGTAGTAGAAGTTCAGCGTGCGCTTGATGAAACAGAAGAACGTGTAAGTTCTCTTGTTGTTATGGGAATTGGAGAACCATTTGATAATTATGATAACTTAATGTCATTCTTACGCATTGTAAATCATGAAAAAGGAATTCATATTGGTGCAAGACATATGACAGTTTCAACAAGTGGAATTGTTCCAAAAATTTATAAGTTCGCTGAAGAAGATATGCAAATTAATTTTGCGATTTCATTGCATGCTGCAAATACAGAGATACGTTCAAAATTAATGCCGATCAACCGTGCTTATAAGCTACCTGATTTAATGGAAGCTGTTAAATACTATGTAAATAGAACAGGGCGTCGTATTACATTTGAATATGGCTTATTTGGAGGAGAAAATGACCAAGTTGAGCACGCTGAAGAACTTGCTGCGCTCTTAAAAGGTGTAAAATGTCATGTAAACTTAATTCCGGTAAACTACGTGCCAGAACGTGATTATGTACGTACGCCACGAGAGCAAATTTTCTTATTTGAAAAGACGCTAAAAGATCGTGGAGTGAATGTAACCATTCGCCGTGAACAAGGTCATGATATTGATGCAGCCTGCGGTCAGTTGCGTGCAAAGGAGCGCAAAGAAGAGACGAGGTGACTAGATGAAAGCCGTGTTTCTATCGGATAAAGGAAAAGTTCGTCAACATAATGAAGATAGTGCAGGAGTTTTTCGCAATTTAGATGGAAATATTTTAGCGGTAGTAGCAGATGGAATGGGAGGTCATCGAGCTGGCGATGTAGCTAGCTCGATGGCTATTCAATTATTCCATGATTATTGGAAGCAAACGCATAATATGAATGAGCCTAAAAAGGTAGAAAAGTGGTTACATACTAACGTTGGAATTATTAATGAGCGCATATATGCTTACTCTAAGCAGCATGCAGAATGTAATGGCATGGGAACAACACTTATAATAGCCATTTGTACATCGAATTTTGTGACGATAGGTCATATAGGAGATAGTCGGTGTTATATGGTATCAGAGGGGAAAATGACGCTTGTAACGGAAGATCATTCGCTTGTAAATGAACTTGTGAGACATGGCGAAATTTCAAAGGAAGATGCAGAATATCACCCGAAAAAGAATGTTTTGTTAAGAGCATTAGGAAATGAAGAAACAGTTGGATTAGATGTTAAAACATTGGTGCTTGAAGAAGATGATCAATTACTTCTTTGCTCGGATGGATTGTCTAACAAAGTTTCTATTGCTGATATGCAACAAATTTTACAATTGAATGAACAGCTCGAGGCGAAGGGAGAGCATCTCATTCAATTAGCAAATGATCGTGGTGGAGAAGATAATATTACCCTCGTTATTATTGATTATACGGATTCGACAAACGAAAGTAGGTGAAGTGCAACGTGCTGATTGGAAAACGCTTAAATGACCGTTATAAGCTGCTGAAAATGATTGGTGGTGGAGGAATGGCCAATGTATATTTAGCTCATGATGATATACTCGGCCGAGATGTAGCGGTAAAAATATTAAGACTCGACTATTCAAATAATGAAGAGTTTATTAAACGTTTCCATCGAGAAGCGCAATCTGTTACAACGTTGTCGCATCCAAATATTGTGAATATGTATGATGTTGGGGAAGAGGATGATATATATTATCTTGTAATGGAATATGTACCTGGACGAACATTGAAGCAATACATAATTGATCGAGGGATGTTACCGATAGGAGAGGCTCTTGATATAATGGAGCAGTTAACGTCCGCTATGGCACACGCCCATCATTTTGAGATTGTACATCGTGATATTAAACCGCACAATATTTTGATTCGAGATGACGGAGTGGTCAAAGTAACAGACTTTGGAATTGCGACAGCTACAAGTGCAGCAACGATTACACATACAAATTCGGTGCTCGGTTCGGTGCATTATTTATCACCAGAACAAGCGCGCGGCGGTATAGCGAATAAACAATCAGATATTTATTCACTTGGGATTGTTATGTTTGAATTGTTAACAGGAAGACAACCGTTTTCTGGTGAATCTGCTGTTGCAATTGCGTTAAAACATTTACAAAATGAAATGCCATCTCCAAAAAGATGGAATGAAAATATTCCACAAAGTGTTGAAAATATTATATTAAAGGCAACTGCGAAAGATCCGTTCCATCGATATCAATCTGCTAACGCGATGAAACGAGATATTGAAACAGCACTATACCCAGAACGAATAAATGAACAACCATTTTACATACCAGAAGATATGGAAGCAACGAAAGCGATTCCAATTATTCAACAAGAACAACTATTTCAAAATGTAAGTGATGAAACGATTGTATTAAAAGGAAGTAAAGTGGATGAACAAGTAAGAAAAGAAGAGACCAAATCAGGTAAGAAGAAAAAGCGAAATAATAAATGGCTGAAAGTTTTAATTACAACATTTTTACTTTTAGCGATAGGGATAACATTAGCACTTACTGTTATTCCAGGCTTCTTTATTCCGAAAGATGTGAAGGTTCCTGATGTGGCTGATATGAAATATACGACAGCTGTAAATACATTAGTTGAAAAAGGTTTTGAAGTTACTGAACCTAATCTTGTATATACAGATGATGTTGAAGCCGGAAACGTGATAAAAACAGATCCTATAGCAGGAAGAGTAGTGAAAGAAAACTCTAAAATTACTATCTATCAATCAGGTGGGAAAAAGAAAAGTAAGATGCGTGATTTGACAGGAAAAGATTTCGAGAGTATAAGAGCTGAGTTAGAAGAAAAATATAAACAAGTTACAATAAATTATATTGAAAATGATAAGCCGAAAGGTGAAATTGTAGAGCAAATACCAACGCCTGATCAAATGGTTATAGAGACAGAACAAGAGCTGAAAATTTGGGTAAGTAAAGGACCTTATCAAATAAGACCAGGTGATTTTTCAGGATGGACTGAAAATAGTGTAAAAGGTTATTTAAATGAAAGAAAGCTTGTTTCTGATATACAAAGAGAGTATTCAGATAAGGTTGATAAAGGTCTTGTTATTTCACAGTTACCAAAGCCTGGGACACCTTTAAAAGAAGGAGATAAAGTATCGATTGTTATCTCCGATGGTCCGAAGCCTAAAGTGACGAAAACGGTAAAAGTGGATAACATTTCTATCCCATATGAAGCTTCTGCAACAGGTGAGAAAAAGCCGCAAACAATAGAAATTTATAAAGAAGATATGCAGCAAAAAATGGATAAACCAGTTGAAACGAGAACAATTACTGAGTCAGCGATTATTTCTTTAGAATTTGTAATTCAAGAAGGTGCAAAGGGACACTATAAAATTGTCCGAGATGGAGTAACGATTATGGACAAGGAAGTACCATATCCAGCTCAATAATAGTGAATTCCATCGTCCTTATATAGAAGATGGAATTTATTACTCTTGCCTGTTATGCTGTCTACATCGTGGACTGTATAACAGGCAAAAATATATGATTCAAAAAGCTGTAAAAGTGATACTGTTGTAAATAATATTTCAAATTTGATGATAGATTAAATATATGAACCTGGATATATATTTGGTGGGCTTTGAACTAATTGTTTAAAGAACGCTAGTCTATTCATATTTAATTGCAGTTTCATTTTATACAAAATAAAGGAGAATTATATGCCAGAAGGAAAAATTGTAAAAGCTCTAAGTGGGTTTTATTATGTGCAGAATGAGGAAGGGATTACACAATGTCGCGGGCGTGGTGTATTTAGAAAGAATAAAATTACGCCACTTGTAGGAGACCAAGTTGTTTTTCAAGCGGATAATCCGAATGAAGGTTATGTGTTAGAAGTATTTGATCGGAAAAATGAACTTGTTAGACCTCCTATTGCTAATGTTGATCAAGCTATTCTTGTTTTCTCTGCGGTAGAACCAGATTTTAATCCAGGACTGTTAGATCGATTTTTAGTATTAATTGAATATCATAACATTAAACCAATTATTTGTATTAGTAAGATGGATTTAGTAGATGAAAAAATGAGAGAAACTGTTGAATCTTATGCAAATGATTATCGTGAAATGGGTTATGATGTGTTGTTTACTTCTATAAATACATCGGAAAGTATTGATATTCTGAAACCATTCTTAGAAGGTTGTATTTCCGTCGTTGCAGGCCAATCTGGTGTTGGGAAATCTTCAATGCTAAACGTATTACGTCCAGATTTAGAATTGAAAACTAATGATATTTCTTCACATTTAGGACGTGGAAAGCATACGACAAGACACGTAGAATTAATTACAGTTGGAAGCGGACTTGTTGCGGATACACCTGGTTTTAGTTCGCTTGATTTCATAGATATAGAGGTAGAAGATCTTACATATTGTTTTCCAGAGTTGAAAGAAGCGAGCCAATACTGTAAATTTAGAGGGTGTACACACCTTGCTGAACCGAAATGTGCGGTGAAAGCTGCGGTTGAAGAAGGAAAGATTACCGAATATCGTTATAAGAATTACAAACAATTCGTAGAAGAAATTAGAGAGAGAAAGCCGAGGTATTAGTCATGATTAAAATTGCACCATCGATTTTATCAGCAGATTTTTCAAGATTAGGGGAAGAGATTAAAGATGTAGAAAAAGGCGGAGCTGACTACATTCACGTCGATGTAATGGATGGGCATTTCGTACCAAATATTACGATTGGACCATTAATTGTAGAAGCAATCCGTCCGATTACATCATTACCGTTAGATGTACATTTAATGATTGAAAATCCTGATAACTATATCCCAACTTTCGCAAAAGCGGGAGCGGATATTATTACTGTTCATGTAGAAGCGTGTCCTCATTTACATCGTACAATTCAGTTAATTAAATCTCATGACATTAAAGCAGGGGTTGTATTAAATCCGCATACTCCAGTTTCAACGATTGAGCATGTATTAGAAGATATAGACATGGTATTACTTATGACAGTAAATCCTGGATTTGGCGGGCAGAAGTTTATTCATTCTGTATTACCGAAAATCAAACAAGTTGCAGAAATGGTTAAAGAGCGAAATCTAGAAGTGGAAATTGAAGTTGATGGTGGTGTCAACGCTGAAACGGCAAGACTTTGTATTGAAGCAGGAGCGAATGTTCTTGTAGCGGGATCAGCAGTATACAATCAAAAAGACCGCGGTGAAGCAATTCGTGTAATTCGCGGATAAAGAATGAACGAACCTTTATCCTAGTGAAGCTTCTAGTTCATTAAGACTTCACTATTTATACATGTTAGAGTGGCAAATAAGGAGAAAGGCAATCTACCGAATGGCAGATTGCCTTTTTACAATAGAAGGGGAAGGAAAAATGATTATTCATATTTTAGCGGGAGGACCTGCAGAATACTGCGCAGATTTTTCGCGGTATGAAAATGAAGAAGTAGTTTGGGCGGCCGTTGATAGAGGAGTGTACCGTTTGTTGAAAAGAGGAATCACTCCGGCTGTTGCGTTTGGGGATTATGATTCAGTTACTGATGAGGAATTAGCATGGATGAGGCAGCAAACAAATGAATTACATATCGTCCCGCGAGAAAAAGATCAAACAGATTTAGAAATTGCAATTAGCTGGGCTTTAGAACAGAAACCAAAATTAATTCGTATTTTTGGTGCTACTGGTGGAAGACTTGATCATGGTTTAGCAAATATTCAGATGCTTTTAAAGGGATTAGAAGTAAATATAGAAATGTGTATTGTGGACAATAAAAATGAAATAATGGTGAAAAAGTTTGGTATGTATATAATTGAAGGAAACGAACATTTTCCATACGTATCATTTGTACCAGTTACTGAAAGGGTAGAAGGTATTACACTTCACGGTTTTAAGTATCCCCTTACTAATAAAACAATAGAGTGGGGATCGACACTTTGTATTAGTAATGAACTCGTTGAGGAAAAAGGTACTTTTTCATTCACTTCTGGCATATTAATGATGATAAGAAGCACTGATTGAAGAAACAATTTTGCTCCTTGCATCATATAGTGAACAAGTGGAGTAATGGGGATTAGGAGGGAAACCATGAGATTTTATACAATTAAGTTACCTAAATTTCTTGGTGGAATTGTTCGTGCGATGTTAAATACCTTCAAAAAAGACTAAAAAAAGCACCTATTACGGTGCTTTTTCCAATGGTATAATAAAAAAAGAGCCTAGCGGCTCTTTTTTTTATTATTAAACACGTTCGATTTTGCCAGATTTTAATGCTCTAGCAGAAACGTAAACACGTTGAACTTTTCCGTCGATGCGTACGCGAACTTTTTGAAGGTTAGCGCCCCATTTACGTTTTGTAGCGTTCATTGCGTGAGAACGAGAGTTACCAGAACGAGCTTTTCTTCCAGTGATAGCACAAACACGAGCCATTTATATTTCCCTCCCTTAACTACCGTAACATACGTAATTTTTCAATATTAGTCTTTTATGCGATGCTAAAAACACTACTATAATTTAACACAACTAAAAAGAGAATGCAACACCGTAGGAAAAAGAAATCAAGAAAAAATACTTGACACTATATGTCAATGAAGAAAAGGTGAAATCAAGAAAAATTGCTTGACATATTATAGTGGTACATGTTGTATAATAACAATGGACTATTTTGCTCATCATAAAAAAATGTAATTTAAAACATAAAATATGAGAGTGAAAAAGAAAGAACGATGGAATTTTCTTTAAAAAGATTATATGATAGTAACTAAAGTAGTCTAGCTCACTTTCACCATTTATGAAGGGGGAAACGAGATGTCAATTGAAATTAAAACGAAGTACGGTCAAATTGATATTAGTACAGATGTAATTGCAACAATTGCTGGAGGTGCCGCAGTAGATTGCTACGGTATCGTAGGTATGGCATCAAAAAATCAGTTAAAAGATGGATTAACAGAAATTTTACGAAAAGAAAACTTCACTAGAGGCGTTATTGTTCGTGAAAATGAAGATGAAGTACATATTGATATGTATATTATTGTGAGCTATGGTACGAAAATTTCAGAAGTAGCACATAACGTGCAGACTAAAGTGAAATATACATTAGATCAAACTGTAGGACTAGCAGTAGATTCTGTAAACATCTACGTACAAGGAGTTAAAGTAATAAACTTGTAATGTGCATTAAGGAGGAAAATCTGTGTCAATTCAAAAAATTGATGGAAAACGTTTATCACAAATGATCATTCAAGGAGCCAATAATTTAACAAATAATGTTCAGCTTGTTGATGCATTAAACGTATTCCCAGTTCCAGATGGCGATACCGGTACAAACATGAACTTATCAATGACTTCAGGCGCACGTGAAGTGAAAGCAAATCCTTCGCAGCATGCTGGTAAAGTCGGTGTAAGTTTAGCCAAAGGATTATTAATGGGAGCTCGTGGTAACTCTGGGGTTATTTTATCTCAGTTATTCCGTGGTTTCTCTAAATCCATTGAACAAAAAGAAGAATTAACGACAGTTGATTTTGCTGCAGCTTTAGAAGCTGGAGTAGAGGCAGCTTACAAAGCGGTTATGAAACCAATTGAAGGAACGATTTTAACGGTTGCAAGAGAAACGGGTAAATATGCAGTGACAGTTGCGAAAAAACAGCGCGACTTTGTTTTGTTTATGGAAGACGTTGTAAAAGAAGCAAACGCATCGTTAAATCGTACGCCAGATTTATTACCTGTATTAAAACAAGTTGGCGTTGTAGATAGCGGTGGTAAAGGTCTTGTTGTTGTATATGAAGGATTTTTAGCTGACTTAAAAGGAGAAACGATTTCTTCTGATATGCCTGCCCAACCATCTATGAATGACATGGTACGTGCAGAACATCACCGTAGTGTACAAAGCCAATTGAGTACAGAAGATATTAAGTATGGATATTGTACGGAGTTCATGGTGAAATTAGAGCCTGGAAAAATGAAGAAACATAATTTCTCTGAACAAAAATTCCGTGAAGATATTAGTGTGTACGGAGATTCACTACTTGTTGTATCGGATGATGAGGTTGTAAAGGTTCATATTCATGCGGAACATCCTGGAGATCCTATGAACTATGGACAACGTTACGGTAGTCTAATTAAGATCAAAGTAGAAAATATGCGTGAACAGCATACTGCTTTATTAGATGAACCTAGCATGGTACCTGAACAAACGAATCAGCCAATAGAGAAACAACCGTATGGTATTGTAACTGTAGCTATGGGATCGGGTATTAAAACTCTATTTGAGAGCATTGGTGCAACGAAAGTTATCGAAGGTGGCCAAACGATGAATCCGAGTACGGAGGATATTGTGAAGGCGATTGAAGAGGCGAATGCTGAAAAAATCATCATCTTACCAAATAACGGGAATATCGTGATGGCAGCAGAACAAGCAGCGTCAGTTGTAGAACAAGAAGTTATTGTTATTCGTTCAAAAACAGTTCCTCAAGGTATGGCTGCAATGTTAGCATTTAATCCAGTTGGAACGCTAGAAGAGAATGAAGAAAACATGAAAGAAGCTTTAGCTCATGTGAAAACAGGTCAGATTACGTATGCTGTTCGTGATACGGAAATTGACGGTGTAGCGATTCAAAAAGATGATTTCATGTGTATTGCAGATGGGGAAATTGTATCTACAAATGTTGAGAAAGTAGGAGCTGCAAAGCAATTACTAGAAGCGCTAATTGATGAGGATTCTGAAATCGTAACGATTCTACAAGGTGAAGATGCAACAGATGAAGAAGTGGCTAAATTAGTTGCGTTTGTAGAAGAGAACTTTGAAGATGCAGAAGTAGAAGTACATGCAGGGAACCAACCGGTGTATTCTTTCATCTTCTCTGTAGAATAAGAAAAGATTCGATTTGAAAATAAATGGGTTACTTACTTGCTAATGGATAAGAAATAGTGATATGAAGTTTATTACTAGTTTTTATTCAAAAGGCTAGCATATTGATGATAGAAAAGAGCCTTGCTGCTAATAGTGAGGCTCTTTTCTTACGTATTGTACAACTTTGTTTTATCCCGCTATTTGTGGGCAGTAAAACTTCCACCCCCTATATTCGGCTGGAGCAAAGAAGTTAAGTGGGAGATTAATTGCCCGTAAACGCCCACTGATTATAGTTTCACTTTATATAGAGGGATTAGAGTAGTTTCTCTTAGAATGCCTATGATAGAATATATAAGGTGAAAGAGAGCGATTACAGATGTCAATGATAATAATGGATAATCAATAGAATGAATCAAAGAAAATAATGTGACGGAGCGTGAGAATCTTGAATGAAGTTGTACAAGTTCCTGTTACGGATGTAAAGGGAATCGGAGGAGAAACATCTGAGTTGTTACACGAGATGGGAATTTATACAGTTTCTCATCTATTAGAACATTTTCCGTACCGCTATGAAGACTATGCGATGAAAGATCTTGCTGAAGTAAAGCATGACGAGCGTGTAACGGTTGAGGGGAAAGTTCATAGTGCTCCTTTACTGCAATATTATGGGAAGAAGAAGTCACGTCTTACAGTTCGTGTTCTCGTCGGTCGTTATTTAATTACAGCTGTATGTTTTAATAGACCATACTATAAACAAAAGTTAAATTTAGATGAAACGGTAACGATTACTGGTAAATGGGATCAGCATCGCCAAACAATTGCTGTATCAGAACTGAATTTTGGACCGGTTGTACGACAACAAGAAGTAGAACCTGTATATTCAGTGAAAGGAAAACTGACAGTAAAACAGATGCGCCGGTTTGTTGCACAAGCATTTAAGGAGTATGGAGATTCTATAGTCGAAGTGTTACCAGATGGTTTGTTAAGTCGATATAAATTATTATCACGCTATGAAGCGCTCAGAGGGTTACATTTTCCAGTGGGACAGGAAGACTTAAAGCAAGCGCGTCGCCGTTTTGTATATGAGGAGTTTTTCTTGTTTCAGTTGAAAATGCAAACATTACGGAAAATGGAAAGGGAAAACTCGAAAGGGACGAAAAAGGAAATTTCATTAGTAGAATTGCAAGAGTTTACTGATGCGCTTCCGTTTCCATTAACTGGTGCACAACGCCGGGTTGTAGATGAAATAATGAAAGATATGATATCTCCGTACCGAATGAATCGATTATTGCAAGGGGATGTAGGTTCTGGGAAAACAGTTGTTGCTGCGATTGCTCTTTATGCGGCGAAATTGGCTCATTATCAAGGTGCTTTGATGGTTCCTACAGAAATTTTAGCCGAGCAACATTATCAGTCGCTCGCGGAGACGTTTTCACATTTCGGTATGAAGGTTGAATTGCTAACAAGTTCTGTTAAAGGTGCGAGACGTCGAGAAATTTTGTCGAGATTAGAACAGGGAGAAGTAGACATCCTTGTTGGAACGCACGCTTTAATTCAAGACGAAGTTATATTTCATAGGTTAGGTCTCGTTATTACCGATGAACAGCATCGATTTGGTGTGGCGCAGCGCCGGGTTTTACGTGAGAAAGGTGAAAGTCCAGATGTATTGTTTATGACGGCGACCCCAATCCCGCGTACGTTAGCTATCACTGCATTTGGAGAGATGGACGTTTCTATTATCGACGAAATGCCAGCTGGTAGAAAGGTAATCGAAACGTACTGGGCAAAACATGATATGTTAGATCGTGTCCTCGGCTTTGTGGAGAAAGAGATAAAAAAAGGAAGACAGGCATATGTTATTTGCCCTCTTATTGAAGAGTCTGAGAAGCTGGATGTACAAAATGCTATCGACTTACATAGTATGCTGACTCATCATTATCAAGGGAAATGCCAAGTTGGATTAATGCATGGGAGACTATCATCTCAAGAAAAAGAAGAGATAATGGGACAGTTTAGTGAAAATAAAGTGCAAATTCTTGTGTCGACAACAGTTGTTGAAGTAGGCGTGAATGTACCAAATGCGACTGTTATGGTTATTTATGACGCGGAACGTTTTGGTTTATCACAGCTCCATCAGCTGAGGGGGCGTGTTGGGCGTG
Organism: Bacillus sp. C30; assembly: GCF_040838255.1. Classification (NCBI taxonomy): domain Bacteria; kingdom Bacillati; phylum Bacillota; class Bacilli; order Caryophanales; family Bacillaceae; genus Bacillus; species Bacillus sp. C30. The sequence continues at coordinate 25,971 of NZ_JBFPJH010000009.1, forward strand.
GTAGTGAACAATCATATTGTTTATTAATTGCGGACCCGAAATCAGAAACGGGAAAAGAAAGAATGCGCATTATGACTGAAACAAATGATGGATTTGTATTGTCAGAAAAAGATTTAGAGTTACGAGGTCCTGGGGATTTCTTTGGAAGTAAGCAAAGTGGTCTACCAGAATTTAAGGTTGCTGATATGGTACATGATTATCGGGCGTTAGAAACAGCAAGACAAGATGCAGCGATACTAGTTGATTCAGAAGTGTTTTGGCATAATGATCAGTATGCTTCGCTGCGTACTTATCTTGATGGGACAGGTGTGTTCCAGGGAGAGAAGCTCGATTAAAAGTAGTCTGCAAAAGTTTTTGTTGCATTCTACTTTTAATGATTATATACTACTTTTAGTACCTAGTCATAAAAATGGATGGTGCGGTATGAAAAAAAGAAGAAGTAAAAAAGAAAGACAAGAATTATTACAACAAACAATAGAAACGAATCCTTTTATAACGGATGAAGATTTAGCGGAAAAATTTCAAGTGAGCATACAAACTGTTCGTCTTGATCGTATGGAATTATCTATTCCTGAATTAAGAGAACGAATTAAGCATGTGGCTACAAAACAACATGAAGAAGATGTGAAATCTTTACCGTTAGAAGAGGTTGTCGGAGAAATTATTGATATAGAATTAGATAGACATGCGATTTCTATCTTTGAAGTAAAGGTAGAACATGTATTTAAAAGAAATCAAATTGCTCGTGGGCATCATTTGTTTGCACAAGCAAACTCACTAGCTGTTGCGGTTATTGATGAAGAATTAGCTTTAACTGCAAAGTCCACCATTCGATATATTCGTCCTGTAAAATTAGGAGAGCGTGTTGTTGCAAAAGTACGTGTTGAAGATGTAGAGAATGATAAAGGACGGACGGTTGTCAAAGTGCGTAGTTTTGTTGGAGAAGAACTTGTCTTTACAGGCACTTTTGAAATGTATCGATCTAGTAATTATAGTGAGGAAGGTAACAACTTATGAAAATCGCAATAGATGCAATGGGCGGCGATCATGCACCAAAGGCTGTAGTATTAGGAGCAATGAAAGCTATTAAGGAATACTCAGATTTACATATTACGTTAGTAGGGAAAGAAGAGAGGATTCGTCAATATTTAACGAGTGAAGAGCAAATTACTATACTTCATACGGACGAAAAAATTGAATCAACAGACGAACCAGTAAGAGCGGTTCGTCGAAAAAAACAAGCTTCAATGGTACTAGCGGCGCAGCAAGTAAAAGACGGCGTAGCGGATGCTTGTATATCAGCAGGTAGTACAGGAGCTTTGATGGCGGCTGGATTGTTTGTTGTTGGTCGTATGGAAGGAATTGAACGACCAGCTTTATCACCTACAATGCCAACTGTTGATGGAGAAGGTTTTGTTATGTTAGATGTTGGAGCCAACGTTGATGCAAAACCAATTCATTTATATCAATATGCAGTAATGGGCTCTGTTTACGCAGAGAAGGTAAGAGGAATTAAAAATCCACGCGTTGGACTTTTAAACGTTGGAACAGAGGATGGTAAAGGAAACGAGCTTTCAAAACAAGTCTTTGCTATGCTCAAGGATGCACCAATTAATTTCGTTGGAAACGTTGAATCAAGAGATTTATTGCAAGGTGTAGCAGACGTTGTTGTATGTGATGGTTTTACGGGTAATGTAGCGCTAAAATCATTAGAAGGAACAGCACTTGCGTTATTCTCTATGTTAAAAGAACAATTAATGAGTTCGTTTACGAGCAAATTAGCAGCAGCGGTATTAAAACCAAAACTTATGGTATTGAAAGATAAAATGGATTATTCGGAGTATGGGGGAGCGGCGTTGTTTGGATTGAAAGCTCCTGTCATTAAGGCTCACGGTTCTTCTAATGACCAATCGATATTTAGTGCGATTCGTCAAACGAGAGAAATGGTAGCGAAAGAAGTAATTCCTACAATCTCAAGTGTAATGGAGAAGGAGCCGCTTCAATAAGAGGAGGATTTGAAATGGGAAAAATAGCATTTCTTTTTCCGGGCCAAGGTTCACAGGCAGTTGGAATGGGTAGACAGTTAGCGGAGAATAATAAAGAGGTTGCGAAAGTGTTTGCAAAAGCGGATGAGGTTTTGCATGATTCTCTTTCAGAAGTGATTTTTGAAGGACCGCAAGAAAAGTTAACATTAACAACAAATGCGCAGCCGGCACTATTAACAACGAGCTTTGCAATTTTAACAGCTTTGAAGGAGTATGATATTACACCTGATTTTGTCGCAGGACATAGTTTAGGTGAATATAGCGCTCTTGTAGCTGCTGGTGCATTAACATTCGAAGACGCTGTATATGCTGTAAGGAAACGCGGGGAATATATGGAAGAAGCTGTTCCAGGCGGGGAAGGTGCAATGGCAGCTATTTTAGGTGCGGATCCGGATATGCTGAAACGAGTTACAGAAGAAGTAACAAGTGAAGGATATGCAGTACAAATTGCTAATATGAATAGTACGAAGCAAATTGTTATTTCTGGAACAAAGCAAGGAGTAGAACTTGCTTCTCAAAGCGCGAAAGAAAATGGTGCTAAAAGAGCAATTCCGCTCAAAGTAAGTGGACCGTTTCATTCCTCGCTTATGAAACCAGCTGCTGAGAAATTCCAAAGTGTTTTAAATGAAATTACAATTCAAGACACGAATATTCCTGTTATTGCAAATGTTACGGCAGATGTTATTACGCGTGGTACAGATATTCAAGCAAAGCTAATTGAACAGCTCTATTCGCCTGTATTATGGTACCCATCTATTGAGTATATGGTGAATCAAGGGGTAGATACATTTATTGAAATCGGACCTGGAAAAGTACTTGCTGGTCTTATGAAGTCGATTGATTCTTCAGTGAAAGCATATGCGGTATATGATGAAGAGACATTAAAAGATACCATTTCAAATTTGAGAGGAGAAAGCTGATGTTAAAAGGGAAAGTAGCATTAGTAACTGGTGCTTCACGTGGGATTGGTCGTGCGATTGCTATTGATTTAGCGAAACAAGGGGCAAATGTTGTAGTAAATTATGCTGGTAATGAGCAAAAGGCGAATGAAGTAGTTGATGAAATAAAGAAATTAGGTTCAGATGCCATTGCAGTAAGAGCAGATGTTGCAAATGCTGATGATGTTACTGCAATGGTGAAACAAACTGTAGATACGTTTGGACAAGTTGATATTCTTGTAAATAACGCTGGTGTAACAAAAGATAATTTATTAATGCGTATGAAAGAAGAAGAATGGGATACAGTTATTAATACAAACTTAAAAGGTGTTTTCTTATGTACGAAAGCAGTATCGCGCTATATGATGCGTCAACGTCATGGACGTATTATTAATATCGCTTCTGTTGTTGGTGTAACAGGAAACCCAGGACAAGCAAATTATGTTGCTGCTAAAGCTGGTGTAATTGGATTAACAAAAACATCAGCAAAAGAATTAGCGAGCCGAAATATTACTGTAAATGCAATTGCTCCAGGGTTTATTGCAACTGATATGACGGATGTATTAGATGAAAATATAAAAGCTGAAATGTTAAAATTAATTCCTGCAGCTCAGTTTGGAGAAGCACAAGATATCGCAAATACTGTAACGTTTTTTGCTTCTGATCAAAGTAAATATGTTACAGGTCAAACGTTAAATGTTGATGGCGGTATGGTAATGTAATAAAAGAATCGATTTCACCTAGTTTTTTTGGACAATATTTTATATAATATTTGAGGGGAGGTGAATAGAATGGCAGATGTTTTAGAGCGTGTAACCAAAATTGTCGTTGATCGTTTAGGAGTAGAAGAAACTGAAGTAGTACCAGCTGCAAGCTTCAAAGAAGATTTAGGCGCAGACTCCCTAGATGTAGTAGAACTTGTAATGCAATTAGAAGATGAATTCGAAATGGAAATTTCTGATGAAGATGCTGAAAAGATTGCTACTGTTGGCGATGCTGTGACTTACATAGAGAGTCATCTATAATGCTTAAGTGAAGTCCCGTTTTTTAACGGGGCTTCTCGGCTTATATCTGGAGGGACCTATGCCGTACCGAAAACATAGAGAAAAAAAATACGAAGCAAAATATCGTGAAGCTTTTAAAGTATTTCAAGAAGAGATAGGTATTACGTTTACAGATGAAAAATTATTGATTCAAGCGTTTACGCATTCATCGTATGTGAATGAGCATCGAAAAAAACCGCATGAGGACAATGAGCGTCTTGAGTTTCTTGGCGATGCTGTATTGGAACTCACTGTATCACAGTATCTGTTTCAAAAATATCCGACAATGAGCGAAGGAGAGTTAACAAAACTACGTGCAGCTATTGTATGTGAGCCATCTCTTGTTCGTTTTGCAAACGAAATGTCATTTGGTAGCCTTGTTCTATTAGGGAAAGGTGAGGAAATGACGGGTGGACGTGAACGACCAGCTTTATTAGCGGATGTCTTTGAAGCGTTTATTGGTGCCCTTTATCTTGATCAAGGGCTAGAAACAGTTTGGGGATACTTAAAAGAAGTTGTATATCCAAAAATTAATGAAGGTGCTTTTTCTCATGTGATGGATTATAAGAGTCAATTGCAAGAATTGATTCAGCGTGATGGTAGTGGCAATATTGAGTATCAAATTTTGCAAGAAAAAGGACCGGCCCACAACCGAGAATTTGTGTCCCGTGTAACTTTAAATAATGAGGCATTAGGTCTTGGAAGTGGTAAGTCAAAAAAAGAGGCAGAGCAACAAGCTGCTGCAGAAGCATTGAAAAAATTAAAAGAACAATCATGAGGAATCCCCCTTTGAATGAGGGGGATTCCTTATGCATAGAATGAAACTTTCCTTTTATTTATAAATAAAAGGAGTGGGAAATCCGTATAGTAGTTTGTTTTCGTACAGACAACGTTTACAACAACGGAGAATAGGAGGAAGGCCTTTCGTGTTTTTAAAAAGATTAGAAATAGCAGGATTTAAGTCTTTTGCTGAGCGTGTATCTGTCGATTTTGTTCCAGGTGTAACTTCTGTAGTAGGACCTAACGGGAGCGGGAAAAGTAATATTACTGATGCAATTCGCTGGGTACTTGGTGAACAATCTGCAAAGTCATTACGCGGTGCAAAGATGGAGGATATTATTTTTGCCGGCAGTGATACGAGAAGAGCGGTTAATGTTGCTGAAGTTACATTAACTTTAAATAATGAAGACCAACGCTTACCGATTGAGTATAACGAGGTGTGTGTAACGCGTCGTGTATCTCGTTCGGGTGATAGTGATTTTTATATTAATAAACAATCTTGTAGATTAAAAGATATTATTGATTTATTTATGGACTCTGGTATGGGAAGGGAAGCTTTTTCGATTATTAGCCAGGGGAAAGTCGAAGAGATTTTGAGTAGTAAATCAGAAGAACGTCGTGGTGTATTTGAAGAAGCTGCGGGAGTGCTGAAATACAAACTTCGTAAAAAGAAAGCTGAAGGGAAATTGGCGGAAACACAAGAAAACTTAAATCGTGTACAAGATATTATTCACGAATTAAGTAGTCAAGTAGAACCACTAGAAAGACAAGCTTCTATTGCGAAAGATTATCTTGAGAAAAAAGAAGAATTAGAGAAAGTAGAAGCTGCGCTTATTGTACATGAAATTGAAGAATTACATGAAAAGTGGGAAGCGCTTCGAAATCAATTTGGGCATAATAAAGATGAAGAAGCTAAAATGTCGGCGAACTTACAAAAAAGTGAAGAAGAGCTTGAGGAATTACGCGGGCAATTACAAGCCGTTGATGAATCTGTAAATTCCTTACAAGAAGTTCTACTTCTGTCTAGTAAAGAACTAGAAAAACTAGAAGGGCAACGCGAGCTGTTAAAGGAAAGAAAGCAAAATGCAACGACACATTGTGCGCAGCTTGAAAAGCTAATTGTTGAGTTAACAGAGAAAACTACAAGTTATGATGGCGAAATTGAAACAAGTACAGAAGCTTTAATGCAATTTGTGAATCAAGTAAAAGAATTGGAGAAGAAATTGCATGATAACGAGCAATTACTTGCGACTTTTGCTGAGAATTTAGAGGAACAAATTGAGAATTTAAAAGGTGACTATATTGAACTTTTAAATCAACAAGCAAGTCTTCGTAATGAATTATCTATGATTGAAGAACAATCAAAACAGCAAAACTCTAAAAACGAACGACTTGATGAAGAAAATGAAAAGTATGTACAGATGCGTGTGGAAATTACAGCGAAAAAGGCGAAACTTGTAGACAGTTATGAGCAAGCGAGAGAGAAAATAGCTGGCATTATTTCTAACATACAGAAGACAGAAACGGCACTTGGGAAATGTAAGTCACAGTATAGTGAAAATGAAACGAAACTGTATCAAGCGTATCAATTTGTGCAACAGGCGCGCTCTCGTAAAGAAATGTTAGAAGAGATGCAAGAGGACTACTCTGGCTTCTATCAAGGGGTACGTGAAGTATTAAAGGCTAGAGAAAATAGACTACAAGGTATTGAGGGAGCTGTTGCAGAACTTCTGACTGTGCCGAAAGAATATGAAATCGCAATGGAAATCGCCCTTGGGGCAGCGATGCAACATATCGTAGTACAAACAGAAGAGCATGCTCGTAATGCAATTGCATTTTTAAAGCAAAATAAACATGGCCGTGCAACGTTTTTACCTCAAGCTGTTATTAAAAGCCGATCGCTATCATTTGATCAATTACGCATTGTGAATCAGCATCCATCGTTTGTCGGTGTAGCGGCAGAACTTGTGCAGTACAATAATAAATATGAGAATGTAGTTTCAAGTTTATTAGGTACAGTTGTTGTTGCGAAAGATTTACGCGGAGCAAATGAGTTAGCGAAACAACTGCAATACCGCTATCGTATTGTAACACTCGAAGGTGACGTAGTGAACCCGGGTGGTTCTATGACGGGTGGAGCTGTAAAACAGGCGAAATCCTCTTTATTGGGACGTCAACGTGAACTTGAAGAGTGGACTAAAAAACTAACTGACATGGAAGAAAAAACAACAAAGCTAGAAAACTTTGTTAAAGCAGTAAAGCAAGAGATTCAAGAAAAAGAAGTACAAATACGAGAGCTACGCCAAGGTGTAGAGACCGAACGTGTAGATGAACAGAAGCTAAGAGAAGAAATTAATCGTTTAGAATTAGATGAACATCGTATTAATGATCGTTTATCGATTTACGATTTAGAGATTGAAGGATTTTTACAAGATCAAGTAAAAATGCAAGGGCGCAAAGAAGAGTTAGAAAAGATTTTAGCGACTCTTCAAGCTGAGATTGGGGAATTAGATAGTAAAATCGTCATTTTAACGAAACAAAAAAGTGAACAATATTCTTCAAAAGAAAAAGTTCAGAAGGAAATGACGGAGCTAAAAGTACAAGCTGCTGAACAACAACAACGATTGTCTAATCAAAAAGAAAAAGTCGAACGATTGACGAAGGAAAAAGAAGAGACTGATGCGACGCTTGTAAAAACGAAAGAAGATTTAGCGTTCTTAAAGCAAGAGATGACATCTAATTCAAGTGGCGAAGAACAAATTACGAATATGATTGAGAAGAAAGCGTATGATCGTAATCAAACTTCGGAGTTAATTCGTTCTCGTCGTGAACAACGCGTATCATTGCAAGAAAGAGTCGAGCATTTAGAGCGCGGTGTGAAAGAAACAATAGGTAAACATAAGTATATTCTTGAGATGCTGAAAGATCAAGAAGTGAAAATTAACCGACTTGATGTAGAGCTGGAAAATAGATTGCAACATTTACGTGAAACATATACTATTTCATTTGAAGCAGCAAAACTTAAGTATACAATGATGATGCCTGCAGAAGATGCACGTAAAAAGGTGAAACTAATTAAACTATCCATTGAAGAGTTAGGCGCAGTAAATTTAGGGGCAATTGATGAGTATGAACGTGTAGCAGAGCGCCATACATTCTTATTAGAGCAAAGAGATGACCTAGAAGAAGCGAAATCGACATTGCATCAACTTATTACGGAAATGGATGAAGAGATGAAAAAACGCTTTTCTACTACGTTCGAAGGGATTCGAACAGAGTTTCAATCTGTATTCTCTGAATTATTCGGAGGTGGAAGAGCGGATTTAGTAATGACAAACCCAGAAGATTTACTAAATACGGGTATTGATATTGTAGCGCAACCACCAGGGAAGAAACTACAAAATTTAGGTTTACTTTCAGGGGGAGAGCGTGCTTTAACGGCAATTGCGCTCTTATTTGGTATTTTAAAAGTACGCCCAGTTCCATTCTGTGTTCTAGATGAAGTGGAAGCAGCTCTTGATGAGGCAAACGTTGCTCGTTTTGCGCAGTATTTAAAGAAATTTAGTGATGAAACGCAGTTTATTGTAATTACACACCGAAAAGGTACAATGGAAGAGTCTGATGTATTGTACGGTGTAACAATGCAAGAATCAGGGGTGTCGAAGCTTGTTTCTGTTCGTTTAGATGATGGCGAAGAACTTGTTGCAAGTAGATAGGAAGGATGGGAAGTATGAGCTTTTTAAAAAAATTAAAAGAAAAAATTTCAAAACAAACGGATACGGTAACAGAGAAGTTTAAACAAGGATTAGAAAAAACGAGAAATTCATTTGCTGATAAAGTAAATGACTTAGTGTACCGTTACCGCAAAATAGACGAAGATTTCTTTGAAGAATTAGAAGAAATTTTAATTAGTGCGGATGTCGGAGTTTCGACAGTGATGGAATTAATTGATCAGTTGAAAGAAGAAGTGCAACGTCGTAACATTCAAGATCCGAAAGAAGTACAGGCTGTTATTTCTGAAAAGCTAGTGGGCATTTACAAAGGTGACAGCGATTTTAGTAATGAAGTTAATATACAAGAGGATCAATTAACAGTAGTTTTATTTGTTGGTGTGAATGGTGTGGGGAAAACGACGACGATTGGTAAGCTTGCACATAAATTTAAATCAGAAGGTAAGTCTGTCCTATTGGCGGCAGGAGATACATTCCGTGCTGGGGCGATTGAGCAATTAGAAGTATGGGGCGATCGTGTTGGTGTAGAAGTAATTAAACAAGGGTCAGGATCTGATCCAGCGGCTGTTATGTATGATGCTGTACAAGCGGCAAAGGCCCGTAAAGTGGATGTATTGCTATGTGATACAGCGGGACGCTTACAAAATAAAGTAAACTTAATGAATGAGTTAGAGAAAGTGAAGCGCGTAATTGAGCGTGAAGTACCAGGGGCTCCTCATGAAGTATTACTTGTTATTGATGCAACAACAGGGCAAAATGGTTTAAGTCAAGCGAAAACATTCCGTGAAGCCACGAATGTTACTGGTATTGTTTTAACGAAGTTAGATGGAACTGCTAAAGGTGGTATCGTCTTAGCGATTCGTAACGAAATGGATGTTCCGGTGAAATTTGTTGGGCTAGGAGAGCAAATGGATGATCTGCAACAGTTTGATCCAGAACAATATGTTTATGGTTTGTTTGCGAACGTAGTAGAAACAGAAGAAGTGTAAGTGAAAGAAGCGGTATTTCCGCTTCTTTTTTTTATAAAAATATGTGATGTTAAGAAAAAAACTTGACACTCTTTTATACTCCATGTAAACTAAGTCATGTAAAGGGAAATCACTTAACAAAGGATGATCCAACATGCTCGAGAAAACAACGAGAATGAACTATTTATTTGATTTTTATCAATCGTTGTTAACGCAAAAACAAAGAAGTTATATGTCGCTTTATTATCTAGATGATTTATCTCTTGGTGAAATTGCGGAAGAATTTGATGTAAGTCGCCAAGCCGTGTATGATAACATTAAACGGACTGAAGCGATGCTTGAAGAATATGAAGATAAATTAGTATTACTTCAAAAGTTTCAAGAGCGACAGCGACTTGTTGCAAAGCTAAAACAGCTAATCAGCGAAGAAGAGCATGTAAATGAAGAAATGAAACAAGTTGTTGAAGCTATCGAAAAATTAGATTAGGAGGGCGGCAATATGGCATTTGAAGGATTAGCCGACCGACTTCAACAGACAATGCAAAAAATCCGCGGCAAAGGAAAAGTTTCTGAAGCCGATGTAAAAGAAATGATGAGAGAAGTTCGTCTAGCTCTTTTAGAAGCGGATGTTAACTTTAAAGTAGTAAAAGATTTTATAAAGCGTGTGTCTGAGCGTGCTGTCGGACAAGATGTAATGAAAAGTTTGACACCTGGACAACAAGTAATTAAAATCGTACAGGAAGAACTTACAGAACTTATGGGCGGAGAGCAAAGCAAAATTGCTGTTGCTAATAAGCCACCTACTGTTATAATGATGGTTGGTCTGCAAGGTGCGGGTAAAACAACGACGACAGGTAAGCTTGCAAATTTGCTTCGTAAAAAGCATAATCGTAAACCGATGCTTGTTGCAGCGGATATTTACCGTCCAGCAGCGATTAAACAGCTTGAAACATTAGGGAAGCAATTGGACATGCCTGTTTTCTCCTTAGGAGATCAAGTAAGTCCGGTTGAAATTGCGAAACAAGCGATTGCGAAAGCAAAAGAAGATCATCACGATTACGTTTTAATCGATACAGCGGGTCGCCTGCATATTGATGAAGAACTAATGGGTGAATTAGCGAAAGTCAAAGAAGTTGCGAAACCGGATGAAATTTTCCTTGTTGTCGATGCGATGACAGGACAAGACGCGGTAAATGTAGCACAAAGTTTCCATGAACAGTTAGGATTAACAGGTGTTGTATTAACGAAATTAGATGGTGATACGCGCGGTGGTGCGGCATTATCTATTAAGGCTGTAACAAATACACCAATTAAATTTGCTGGTATGGGTGAAAAACTAGATGCAATTGAAGCGTTCCATCCAGAACGTATGGCATCCCGTATTTTAGGGATGGGCGACGTCTTAACATTAATTGAAAAAGCGCAAGCTACAGTTGATGAAGAGAAAGCAAAAGAACTTGAGCAAAAAATGCGTACGCTTTCGTTTACGCTTGACGATTTCCTAGAACAACTTGGACAAGTGCGTCAACTTGGACCGCTTGACGAATTGTTAGGAATGCTTCCTGGTGCAAATAAAATTAAAGGGCTGAAAAATGCACAAGTTGATGAAAAACAAATTGGGCATATTGAGGCAATTATTCGTTCTATGACTAAAGTAGAACGAGAACAACCGGAAATAATCAATGCTAGTCGTAAAAAGCGCATTGCCAAAGGTAGCGGTACAACGGTACAAGAAATCAATCGTCTAATCAAGCAATTTGATGATATGAAAAAAATGATGAAGACGATGACGGGAATGCAAAAAGGTAAGAAAAAAGGACTAGGTGGATTGAAGTTTCCATTCATGTAAGGAAAAAAGATGGCTCTGTTAAGAAAAAATACTTTACAAAGCAATAGTCTTTTTGCTAATATAATTATCTGTGTGAAATAAATTCGGAGGTGCTTTATAAATGGCAGTTAAAATTCGTTTAAAACGTATGGGAGCTAAAAAAACTCCTTTCTATCGTGTAGTTGTTGCAGATTCTCGTTCTCCTCGTGACGGACGTTTCATTGAGGAAATCGGTACTTACAATCCGGTTGCTCAACCAGCGGAAGTTAAGATCAACGAAGAAGCAGCATTAAAATGGTTAGGAAATGGTGCTAAACCATCTGATACAGTTCGTAACCTTTTCTCTAACCAAGGTATCATGGAGAAATTCCACTTATCTAAACAAGGTAAGTAATTGAGGCAATGACAATGAAAATGTTAGTCGAGACAATTGTTAAACCTCTTGTGGATCATCCTGGAGATGTAAAAGTTACACAGGAACTTTGCAACGGAGAAATAAAGTATCGATTAACTGTACATCCTGAGGATGTTGGAAAAGTCATTGGAAAGCAAGGGAAAGTTGCGAAAGCGATTAGAATGCTCTTGTATTCAGTGGGACATCATAATGATGAGAACGTCACACTGGAAATTCAATAAACGTAAAAAGGGCGAGGAGTTATTTCCTCTCCCTTTTTTAACATTTAAAGAGAAATTGCATGTTCCATATATAAAATGGAAATGCTTAATTTATATAGAAACCAGGGGTGACATACTATTTATGACAAAATGGTTTAATGTAGGGAAAATTGTAAATACTCATGGCGTAAAAGGAGAAATTCGTGTTATTTCTCGTACTGATTTTCCAGAAGAGCGATATAAAGTAGGGAACACGTTATACATATGGGATGAGAAAGGTACAGACTATCTTACAGTGAAGGTAACTTCTCATCGTCAACATAAGACATTTGATTTATTAACACTTGAAGGATACAACAATGTAGATGAAGTAGAGAAGTTAAAAGGTTCTTTAATAAAAGTACCAGAAGAGCAGTTAGGCGAACTAGCTGAAGGTGAATACTACTACCATGAAATTATTGGTTGCAACGTTGTAACGGAAGAAGGAGAAGCGTTAGGGACAATCAAAGAGATTCTATCTCCTGGTGCGAATGATGTTTGGGTGATTAAACGTCCAAAGGGTCAAGATTTGTTAATTCCTTATATTGATGACGTTGTACTTCAAGTTAACATTGAAAATAAATTAGTAACCATTCATGTAATGGAAGGGCTACTATAATGAAAATTGACATTTTAACATTGTTTCCAGATATGTTTACGGGTGTATTTGGTTCTTCAATTTTAAAGAAAGCACAAGAAAAAGAAGCGGTAGAGCTTCGTGTTGTCAATTTTCGTGAGTATACAACTAGTAAGCATAATAGTGTAGATGATTATCCGTATGGTGGGGGCGCTGGTATGGTATTAACCCCACAGCCTATCTTTGACGCAGTAGAAGAGTTAACGAAGGAAACAGACCGTAAGCCGAGAATCGTCTTAATGTGTCCACAAGGAGAGCGTTTCACGCAGAAGAAGGCAGAAGAGCTTGCTGGAGAAGAGCATGTTATTTTTGTATGTGGCCATTATGAAGGATACGATGAACGAATTCGTGAGCATCTTGTAACAGATGAGATTTCTATTGGGGATTACGTATTAACGGGTGGAGAATTGGCTTCTATGGTAGTCACTGACAGTGTTGTACGTCTTTTGCCAGGAGTGCTTGGGAATCAAACGTCACAAGTGGAAGACTCTTTTAGCACAGGTTTGTTAGAACACCCACATTATACACGTCCTGCTGATTTTCGTGGTATGAAGGTACCGGATGTACTAATGTCAGGAAATCATAAAAACATTGATGAATGGCGCCATAAAGAGTCACTACGTCGTACGTACACACGTAGACCGGATTTACTGGAAGAACGAGAATTATCTAAGCAAGAAGAGAAATGGCTGGAACAGATTAAAGAAGACCGATAAGGGCTTGATATATTTTCTATTGCAACAGTCCTAGCAATATGCTATTATAACATTTGTGCTACTGAAATCAGTAGCCGTATTAACGATGTTCCGCTGTAATTTAATAAGACTTTATAAGAGCATCTGTTTAAAGGAGAGAATTTAATATGCAACAATTAATCACAGAAATCACAAAAGGCCAATTGAAAACTGACCTTCCTTCATTCCGTCCTGGAGACACTTTACGTGTACACGTAAAAGTAGTTGAGGGAACTCGTGAAAGAATTCAGCTTTTCGAAGGTGTTGTAATTAAACGTCGTGGTGGCGGAATCAGTGAAACATTCACAGTTCGTAAGATTTCTTACGGTGTAGGTGTTGAGCGTACATTCCCAGTTCACACGCCAAGAATCGCGAACATCGAAGTACTTCGCCGTGGTAAAGTACGTCGTGCTAAGTTATACTACTTACGTAACCTTCGCGGTAAAAAAGCACGTATTAAAGAAATTCGATAAGACATGTATGGGAGCTTGTAAATACACAAGCTCCCTTTTTCCAATCTATATGAAATTTTGGTATAATACGAGCAGCTTACATAACAGTGGAGGGGAAAGCATGAAGAAAGAGAAGAGCTCACTTTGGGAATGGATCAAAGCAATTTTGATTGCTGTTGTATTAGCGGGCGTAATTAGACAGTTTTTCTTTGCCCCAATTCTCGTAGACGGTGTATCGATGTCGCCGACTTTACATGACCGTGATCGAATGATTGTTAATAAAATTGGCTATCACATAGGTGATCCGAAACGCTTTGATATTATTGTATTCCGAGCGACGGAAGAAAAAGATTATATTAAGCGTATTATTGGCCTGCCAGGCGACGAAATCGAATACCGTAATGATAAACTATATGTTAACGGGAAACCTTATGAGGAGCCGTATTTAGATAAGCAGAAAAAACAACTTGCTGACGGACCGCTTACATATGATTTTACTCTTGAAGAAATGACAGGAAAGAAAACTGTTCCAGAAGGTCAATTATTTGTTTTAGGCGATAATCGTCGTTTTAGTAAAGATAGCCGTTCGATTGGTACAATTTCAATGGACCAAGTGATTGGTAAAGCAAATATGCTATATTGGCCGTTAAAAGATGCACGTATTGTGAAATAAAAGAAAAAGAAGGTGGCAACATGGTAATTCAATGGTTCCCAGGACATATGGCAAAGGCTAGACGCCAAGTAACAGAAAAATTAAAGTTAATTGATGTTGTAATTGAGCTTGTAGATGCTCGATTACCTTTATCTTCTCGTAATCCAATGATTGATGAAATTATTACACATAAACCAAGGCTTGTTGTTTTAAATAAAGCGGATATGGCGGATGATCGTCTTACAAAGCAGTGGATTGCATATTTTGATGAAAGAGGTCAAAAGGCAATTTCAATTAATGCGCAAGCTGGACAAGGTATGAAAGAAATTGCAGCAGCTTGTAAAGTTCTTGTCAAAGAAAAATTCGATAAAATGGTTGCTAAAGGCATTAGACCAAGAGCAATTCGTGCTTTAATTGTAGGTATTCCAAACGTTGGTAAATCTACACTAATTAATAAATTAGCGAAGAAGAATATAGCAAAAACAGGAGATCGTCCTGGTGTGACAACGGCCCAGCAGTGGATTAAAGTTGGGAAAGAAATGGAATTATTAGATACACCAGGTATTTTGTGGCCTAAATTTGAAGATGAATTAGTTGGTCTTCGTTTAGCGACGACTGGTGCAATTAAAGATTCTATATTAAATCTACAGGATGTAGCTATTTATGCGTTACGTTTTATGGAAAAACATTATCCGGAACGTTTAAAAGAGCGATATAATTTAAATGACATTCCAGAAGAAATTGTGGAGTTATTTGATGCAATTGGAAAAAATAGAGGTTGCTTAATGGGCGGCGGAATGATTGATTATGATAAAACATCTGAGCTTATACTTCGTGAGCTTCGTGGTGGAAGATTTGGAAAAATGACATTTGAAACACCAGAAGAGTTTGCAGAGCAGGTAGAAGATGCGGAAAAAGTAGAAGAAGTATAAGACGTGCGTTTGTACGTCTTTTCTTTTTGGTTACGTTTAAAAGGAGTGTAAATAGATGCAAAAAATGACTATTCATGAAGCGGAATGTTTGCTGCAAGAAATTATGAATGAAGAAGACGAGCGTTTTCAAATGTTAGTGAAAGATGAGCGGAAAGGTGTTCAAAAACTAATTTTGAAGTGGTATAAACAAAAAGAGTTAGCGCAAAAAGAAAGAGAAAAATTTCTAGAAATGTCAAAGTACGAAAATGAGTTACGTGAAAAAGGGCTCACATACATTGCTGGTATTGATGAAGTGGGTCGTGGGCCGTTAGCGGGACCGGTTGTGACGGCGGCAGTCGTCCTTCCGGAAGATTTTTATATTCCAGGATTAAATGACTCGAAAAAATTAAGTGAAGCGAAACGTGAGCGTTTTTATGATGAAATTAAAGAGCATGCAATTGCGATTGGAGTTGGAATTATATCACCACAAGTTATTGATGAAATAAATATTTATCAAGCGACGAAGCAAGCGATGTTAGATGCCGTTGCTAATTTATCATGTACACCAGAATATTTATTAATCGATGCGATGAAGCTTCCTACATCAATTCCGCAAACATCAATCATTAAAGGTGATGCGAAAAGTGTCTCTATTTCAGCTGCATCTATTATTGCGAAAGTGACGAGAGATCGCATGATGAAAGAGTTAGGAGGAAAGTATCCTGCATATGGATTCGAACAACATATGGGATATGGGACGAAACAGCATTTAGAAGCGATTGAAGTACATGGAGTATTAGAGGAACATCGAAAATCATTCGCGCCAATTAAAGATATGATTAAAAAATAAGCTGTATATTCAC
>NZ_JBFPJH010000119.1:0-9428 GCF_040838255.1 Bacillus sp. C30
CGTTTTTAAAATATGTACCTTTTGGGAGGTTGAAATAGATTTTTAATTTTGATTTTCTGTGTGGAATTATATCGACGAAAATGACTTTTTTGAAAATTCACAAGGGGTGTTAAATGTTAGTGGAATAATGAACACTATGTCAGATGTTTTTTAGGGGCACCTGATAATTGTTGAAACGGGGAATTAAACATGGAAAGAAAAAAACCAATAATTTTCTGATGATTTAAGTGGTAATTAGAATATAAATAGAAAAGGAATTCAATAGGATTCCTTAGGTGGTAATCATTTATTTACTGCCAAAAAATAAGTGAATCGAGCCAATATGACTATTGCACTTAAAATAAATAACAGCTTTTTTGTAAAGTGAATCTGCATAAACTGATTCAGAATCTTATAAGAATCCATATGAAAAGTATTCATACAAATAACAAACAGCCCGAGTTCCAATGAGGAACTTGGGCTGTTTGTTATTTCCTTTCCTAGCACTACTCTATCGCCATCAAAACAAAAGAACGAGTGATCCCACTTTATGGTTATGTGCAAAACATAAACTAGTAGAAGGTTTGTATTTTTTTATCTTATGTATCCCACCCTGCACAAAAAAATATTTCTCAACATTTAATTGTTGAAAAACATTGAATATTCTCTATAAAGAGAATATTATGTTGCTATCGGCAAAAAAAACGATAATTCGCAGACACTGGGGAGGAAATGCATTGAAAAAGAATAAGAAGTTAAAACCATTATCAGTTTTAGCAACAGCGGCAGTACTAAGTAGTAGTTTTGCTTTTGGAAGTCATGCGGCGTATGCTGAAACACCAACATCATCTCTACCAATAGATGAGCATTTAATACCGGAGGAGCGTTTGGCAGAAGCGCTAAAACAACGGGGCGTAATTGATCAATCTGCATCACAAGCTGAGACGTCAAAGGCTGTCGAGAAATATGTTGAGAAAAAGAAAGGGGAAAACCCTGGTAAAGAAATCTTGACAGGAGATAGTCTTACGCAAGAAGCTTCTGATTTTATGAAAAAAGTAAAAGATGCAAAAATGAAGGGAAATGAACAGGCGCAGCAGCCAACAGTAGGGCCAGTAGCTGGACAAGGTGCAGGATTGAATTCTAGTAAATTAAATGGAAAAGTACCTACTGCACCAGCGAAGCAAGAAGAGTACAACGGTGCTGTTCGAAAAGATAAAGTACTTGTTTTACTTGTAGAATTTAGCGATTTTAAGCATAACAATATTGATCAAGAGCCAGGGTACATGTATTCTAAGGACTTCAATCGTGAACATTATCAAAAAATGTTATTTGGTAATGAACCATTTACGTTATTTGATGGATCGAAGATTAACACATTTAAACAATATTATGAAGAACAATCTGGCGGCAGCTACACAGTGGATGGAACTGTAACGGAATGGCTTACTGTTCCAGGAAAAGCTTCAGATTATGGTGCGGATGCAGGTACTGGCCATGATAACAAAGGTCCTTTAGGGCCGCGTGATCTTGTGAAAGAAGCATTAAAAGCAGCGGTAGCAAAAGGAATTAACTTAGCTGATTATGACCAATTTGATCAATACGATCAAAATGGTGATGGAAATAAAAACGAGCCAGATGGCATTATTGATCATTTAATGGTTGTACATGCTGGCGTTGGTCAAGAAGCTGGCGGCGGTAAATTGAAAGATGATGCGATTTGGTCTCATCGTTCAAAACTTGGATCAAAACCATATGCGATTGATGGCACAAAATCTTCTGTTTCGAATTGGGGCGGAAAGATGGCTGCATACGATTATACAATCGAGCCTGAAGATGGAGCAGTTGGTGTGTTTGCGCATGAGTATGGTCATGATTTAGGATTACCAGATGAATACGATACGAAGTACTCAGGACAAGGTGAACCTGTTGAGTCATGGTCTATTATGAGTGGCGGCAGCTGGGCTGGAAAAATTGCAGGAACAGAGCCAACAAGTTTCTCACCACAAAATAAAGAGTTTTTCCAAAGGAATATGAATGGCAACTGGGCGAATATCGTTGAGGTAGATTATGATAAACTTCGCACGGGAGTCGGTGTTGCAACATATTTAGATCAAAGTGTTACAAAATCAAAACGACCAGGAATCGTTCGTGTTAACTTGCCAGACAAAGATATTAAAAATATCGAGTCAGCATTTGGTAAGAAGTTTTATTACAGCACAAAAGGAAATGACATTCATACAACACTTGAGACACCAGTATTTGACTTAACAAATGCCAAGGATGCTAAGTTCGATTATAAGGCATTCTACGAACTTGAAGCGAAGTATGATTTCCTTGACGTATATGCGATTGCAGAAGATGGAACGAAGACACGTATTGATAGAATGGGCGAAAAAGATGTAAAAGGCGGCGTGGATACAACTGATGGTAAGTGGGTTGATAAATCATACGATTTAAGCCAATTCAAAGGGAAAAAAGTAAAACTGCAATTTGAGTATTTAACAGATATTGCAGTAGCTTATAAAGGATTTGCGTTAGATAATGCTGCATTAACTGTAGATGGCAAAGTTGTTTTCTCAGATGATGCAGAAGGCGGGCCAGCAATGACGTTAAAAGGATTTACTGTATCTAACGGATTGGAACAGAAAAAAAATAACTACTACGTAGAGTGGAGAAATTACGCTGGTTCTGACACGGCGTTACAACATGCGCGTGGTCCAGTCTTTAATACAGGAATGGTTGTATGGTATGCGGATCAAAGCTTTACAGATAACTGGGTAGGTGTTCATCCAGGTGAAGGATTCTTAGGAGTAGTAGATTCTCATCCAGAGGCAATCGTAGGTACATTAAACGGACAACCGACTGTGAAGAGCAGTACGCGTTATCAAATTGCCGATGCGGCATTCTCATTTGATCAAACGCCAGCATGGAGAGTAGATTCGCCAACTCGCGGTATCTTTGACTATAAAGGATTACCAGGCGTTGCAAAATTTGATGACTCTAAGCAGTACATCAACAGTGCAATTCCAGATGCAGGACGTAAGTTGCCGAAACTAGGATTGAAGTTTGAAGTAGTAGGTCAAGCTGAAGACAAGTCTGCAGGTGCAGTTTGGATTCATCGATAGAATAAGGTGAAACTATGAGAGCTGTCCATAAGTTGGTGAAACTGACTTATGGACAGCTCTCTTCTTATTGTGGAAACGAGGCAGCTTAGTTTAGGAAGCAGTTCACTGGAAAGCAATTCTTTGAAAGTGGCTATAGTAAAAAATATATAGACTATCAAATATAGAAATGGAATCAAAACTCTATACTTTCGGAATTTTTTACGCAGGCAAACCATTGACCTATTATCTCGTTATGATGCTTAATAATTTGAGACGCCGATAATATTGTAGAATTATATGTACTATGTCCATTCTTTACAAGAGTAACGTCATACCCTAAGCTGTATGCACGCCGGCATGTTGCATCTATGCAAATTTCAGATTGAATTCCTGCTATAACAACTCGTTTTATATTTCTCATTTCCAGCTCTTGTTGAAGACTCGTTTTATGAAAAGAATCCGGATGATTCTTTTCAAGAACGACATCTCCTGTTGCTGGAGCAATTGATTTATGAATTTCCCATCCAGGTGTCCCTTGGCTAAGCAAGGAACCAGACTTCCCGTTAAACTTCATATAAAAAATAGGGGCTGAAGCAGAACGGGCTTTAGAAATCAATAATTGAATAACTCTTAATAATTCCGTTCTATTATATAGGACTTTTTTCTCTTCAAATGAACCTACCTGTACATCAATAATAAGGAATGCTGTACAGCTTTTCATCATAAATACCCTCCTAATACGTGGTCCAAAAATACAAAAGTGAAATATATGCAAACTCCAATGCTATGCACATTTAATGTATCCAAAAGTTCCAAAGAATATTGCATGGAGGTATGAAGTGGATTCCAATAATTACAATTAGTAAAAACTGTTTTAAATAAAGGACATGAAATTGGCAATCATACAATGAATTATGTTAAAAGGTATGTTCTCAGGATTATATTGCGATTTTAATGGGGGTAGCATTGTTTTTATAGGCTACATTTTAGCGAAATAAAAGCTCGAAAAACGATATTATTTATATATTCGCAAGTAAAACAGCATAATATCAGTATGAATCTCTATAACAATATGAGTTTTTGCATATTTTGAAATTTAATATATCCTCCGAAAAGTTTTAATTGTATAATGTGTTTTGTCATATTCTTTTAGATTTTTCGACAAAAAATAACAAAAATAGAAGACGTATTGGGAGAATACATTATGTACATAAAACTATTAAAATCAATTACATCCTTATCACTTATTGGTGGTGCTTTATTATATACAAATGGCAGTGATGTGAAAGCTGCTGAAACGGGTGCTTTTTCGGATGTACCTACATCGCACTGGTCCTATCCTGCGATTAAAGACTTAGCGAGTAAAAATATTATTTCAGGTTATGGAAATGGGATGTTTGGTTTTGGTGATGTTGCGACGCGGGAGCAAGTTGCAGCTTTAATTTATCGTGTGTTAGTACCGAATAAGCAAGGTGGTACGTTTAGTAATGATGGTGCTCGTTATGTATTACAAGATGGGTCTACTTTAAATAATCCGTATGGAGATATTCGCTCAGGTTCTACAATGTTTCCGGAAGAGGTTTTAACGTTAACGAAATTGGGGATTTTTAAAGGTGATGGAAATGGCGGTTTTAGACCGAAAGATTCTGTTAGCCGCGCAGAAATGGCGCAAATTATTAAAAATGCGTTCCAAGTTTCAGCTAAACAAAAACATACATTTAATGATGTTCCAAATGGGTTTTGGGCAGAAAACGCGATTAGTGCGGTGCAGTCAAACGGGATTGCATCTGGTACAGGAGACGGGAAATTTGAACCAGCTAAAACGGTAATGCGTGAACAGTATGCACAGTTTTTATATAATGCATTGAAATATAAAAAGCCTGAGGTTGCGGTGCAAGATACAGGAGATGCGGCATTATTAGCAGCATTCAAAAATGAAGTACAAACGCGTATTAATACGTATGAAACGAATATTACACTTCCATATAAAACGAAAAACAGTAATACAAAAGAAGTGATGAATACACTTTTTAACGCATATGAAGAAGTCGCAAATAAAAATGAGTATACAAATTATAATAGATCGAATGTTTCATACTCACTATCTGGATCGCCAGGGAATTATACGTTTACGCTAAATATTACATATCGTGAAACGAAAGAACAAACAGAATATGTGATGAAACAAGCGAAAGCGATCGTTTCTTCTATTATTCAAATGGGAATGGATGATCATGAAAAAGTGAAGGCAATTCATGATTATGTTGTAAAACATGTTTCTTACGATACGTCTTATAAAGCGTATACAGCATATGAGGCACTCGCGAATCGTTCTGCCGTTTGCCAAGGTTACACACTATTAACCTATCAATTATTAAAAGAAGCTGGAATTGAGAATCATTTTGTAGTAGGAACTGGAGACGGTCAGCCTCATGCTTGGAATTTAGTTAAAATCGATAGCAAGTGGTACCATCTTGATACAACATTTGATGATCCAGTGCCAGATGTACAAGGCCGCGTAACGTATTCATATTTCAACTTATCAGATGAGCAAATTGCGAAGAATCACGTGTGGAACCGAGGGGACTATCCGCAAGCTACAACAAACTATTATAGTACATTAACAAATAAAATTGCGACAGGTGGTACGAAAACACCTGCATATCAGCAAATATTAAAAGATACAAAGTTAAATTATTTAGGAAATGAATATATCGCAAATAACTATAATGAATTCAAAAATAAAATGCAGCAACGTTATAGCACAAAGTCAGCAAAGATTGAAATTCTTTATAAACAATCAATGGATGGCGCATTGCAAGATGTGAAAAAAGTAATTGGAGAAATCGGTTATCCGCAAGGAGCGAACCGTGTTTCTTATAAAGCTGAGCCGTATAATGCGAAAGAAGGATATTCTTTAGTGACGATTACGTTTATGTAAAAAAGCAACCTAGATCCTATGAGATCTAGGTTGTTTTTTTGTACCTAAATTTGACATATA
The DNA here is from genome assembly GCF_040838255.1 of Bacillus sp. C30. Lineage (NCBI taxonomy): Bacteria > Bacillati > Bacillota > Bacilli > Caryophanales > Bacillaceae > Bacillus > Bacillus sp. C30. Next base: position 6,085 of record NZ_JBFPJH010000119.1, read on the forward strand.
CAGTTAGACTGTATAAAATAAAACTATACAGTTCAACTATATAGTTTAGCTATATATTAATCGTTACATTGGAGGTCTTTATGAATAGAGATAAAAATTTACCATTAACGGAAACAACGTATTACGTTCTTTTAGCTTTATTAGAGCCAGCACATGGATATTTAATTATGCAAAAGGTGGAGGAACTTAGTAATCATCAAGTGAAAATCGCGGCGGGTACATTGTATGGTGCGGTTGAAAATTTATTAAAGCAACAATTAATAGAATCGGTAAAAAGTGAAGATAAACGAAGAAAAGTGTATGTCATTACTGAACGAGGGAAAGAAGTATTACATTTAGACTTTATGAGGATGCAGCACATTGTTGGAGTTACAAAAAGCTTATTAAATGTATAGTTAGGGGGAAGCGATGATGTGGAGATTGAAATTCTTTTTAGACTTTGAGAAAGAGGAGAAATGGTTAGAAGAGATGGCTTGGAAAGGCTATCAACTAAAAAGTAATACATTCGGTTATAGATTTAGAATCGCAGAACCGGAAGATGCGAAAATTAAAATAGACCATAGAGTATTTAATAGACGAAGTGATTTTATTAATTATTGTACGTTATTTGAAGATAGTGGCTGGAAGCATATAGCCGGTAATCGGTGGTCAGGAACGCAATATTTTAAAAAGGTAGATGAGGAAAGTGAAGATGACATTTTTTCAGATCAAATGTCACGAGCAGGGAAGTATAAGCGTCTATCTAAGACATTTTTAGAATTGGCGATATGTTATTTGCCACTGTTAATCCTATTTATGTTTAATAAAACAATTGATCTAGGAGCAATTATAAATCCAAGAGAACTATACTTTACGCCAGGGTTATGGGATAAGCAAGGCGCAGCATTTTTAGGATCATTTTTATTTGAAACGCCATTTGCATTAATGAGGGGCATTTCATGGTTGTTTATCCCAGCTGCGATTGGTATGTTTTTCTTTTTCTCATATAAAGCAAAACGATTGTATGAAGAGAGAAAATACTAAGAGGACCCCCTTAAAGCTGATGTTTTGAGGGGGATTCTTTTGAATTTGTAAATGGTGTACTTGGTTAGCTTGATGGGCATGGGGTAGAGTCAGGAAAATGCGGATTTACAACGCTAAGAAAGTTTCAATGGTCTTAGAGAATCTAATGAGACCACTTTCTCTGAATTAAAATGGTATTCTCCTAGTAAATTGATATGTTCCCAACCTAAAGGTGACATATGATGCAATAAGTCCTCATTAAAACTACCTATCCGTTTTTGATATTTAACTGCTTTTGTTAGATGTAAGGTATTCCAGATACTGATGGCATTGATAATTATGTTTAAGGAACTGGCCCTTTGCAATTGATGCTGTATGGTTTGTTCCCTAAGCTCACCTTGTTTTCCGAAGAAAATAGCTCTTGCAAGTCCATTCATGGCTTCTTCTTTAATTCGAATGGTGGCAGCACCTTTTATTAGAATTGTCCATTTGGTGTAACAACTGCTTTTTTGTAAATAATATGTTTGTTAAACAATTAATTAAGGGGGACTTGTATGCCACAGGATCGAAAAGAAAAAGTTCAAAACGATGCATACGAAGGAAAAGAGATCATGCCAGATAATCCACAATATCTACCGCGTCATGCGCAAATGGAGCTGCCTCACGAATTTTCTGTAAATCCTCTGTTTGCCCGCGAAGGAGAATCAGTCGTTCCGCGCTTTCACATGCCTGATGAAGGCATGTTACCAGAAACAGCGTATCAAATCGTCCATGATGAAATTGCTCTTGATGGCAATGCCCGCTTGAATCTTGCAACATTCGTTAGCACATGGATGGAGCCTGCCGCAGAGCACTTATATGCCAAATCATTCGATAAGAACATGATTGATAAGGATGAATATCCACAGACAGCCGAAATTGAGGAGCGGTGTGTCCGCATTTTAGCCAACCTCTGGCATTCGCCCACTCCCCTTACGACTATGGGCGTTTCAACAACTGGATCGTCGGAAGCATGTATGCTCGGGGGGCTTGCGTTAAAGAGACGCTGGCAAAATGCACGCAAAAGCGAAGGGAAGCCGGTGGATCGGCCCAATATTGTGTTTAGTTCTGCTGTTCAAGTCGTGTGGGAAAAATTCGCGAACTATTGGGAGGTTGAACCACGCTATGTGAAGGTTAGCCCAGAGCATCCCCGATTGGATACTCAGGGGGTCCTCGCTGCCGTGGATGAAAATACGATTGGTGTGGTACCGATTCTCGGTGAGACTTATACCGGGCTTTACGAACCGGTTGCCGCCATTGCGAAAGCGTTGGACGATTTACAGGAGAGGACGGGCCTCGACATTCCCATGCATGTGGATGCGGCTTCGGGGGGATTTATAGCACCGTTTCTTCAACCAGATTTAGTCTGGGATTTTCAATTACCGAGGGTGAAGTCCATCAATGTATCCGGACATAAATATGGATTAGTCTACCCTGGGTTGGGTTGGATAATTTGGCGGGAAGCTGAAGATCTCCCTGAGGATCTAATCTTCCGCGTCTCCTATTTGGGCGGGAACATGCCGACTTTTGCCCTGAATTTCTCTCGTCCTGGCGCACAAGTGCTCCTGCAATATTACAATTACCTGCGTTTGGGGAAAAGTGGGTACTATGATGTCCAAAGGGCTTCTCAGAAAGTCGCTCTTTTTCTTAGCAAGGCGATTCAGAAGATGGAACCGTTCGAACTTTTGTCCGATGGTTCGGATATTCCGGTTTTCGCTTGGCGATTGAAAGATGGTTACACATTAAACTGGAATCTTTATGATTTATCTCGACAATTGCGTGTGTTCGGCTGGCAAGTACCCGCCTATCCATTGCCTCCAGATATGGAAGCGGTGACGATTATGCGCGTTGTGGTTCGAAATGGATTTTCCATGGATCTTGCGCATTTATTTTTGAGGAACCTCAAACAGACCGTTGCCTTTCTGGATTCCCTGGACGGGCCTATGCCACATGATACGAAATGTGATAATGGGTTTCATCACTAAATGAAAAAAGCCTAATTTCTTCATATTTAATTGAGAAATTAGGCTTTTTAATATTGAAATTTCCTTAACGTTGTAAATCAGCATTTTTCTGACGCACCCCATAAAGAAAAGACACCCATATATGAGTGTCTTTTCTAATAGTTTGTTTAGCAGAAGCAGCTAGCTCCAACTATGATTAATAAAATAAATAATACAACTAATAAAGCAAAGCCACCGCCACAACTACTACAACTACCACCAAAGCCCATAATAGTTCTTCCTCCTTTAGAACCTGTCTAAAATCTAGGGTATAATCTATGTAAAAAGGATGATTCCTAT
>NZ_JBFPJH010000120.1:0-9398 GCF_040838255.1 Bacillus sp. C30
AAATAACTTATATAGCTTTATTGACTAAAGGTATTTTATCCAATAAACAAAACGCCTTCAATATAATTGAAGGCGTTTTGTTTGAAATATTTTAATGTGCGACTAATTTAGTCTCCATTACTTTCTCTAAATGAAATAACACACGTTTCGCCGCTAACTCACCTTGCTCAATACAAGCCGGAAGACCAGAACCAGCGTAAGAACTACCTGCCAAATACACACCTGGCAATTCTTCCTCCATAAATGTTGTGAGCTTCTTCATTCGCTCTTTATGGCCTACTGTATATTGAGGCATCGCTTCTTTCCAGCGGCTTACAATTGTAAACTCTGGATCCTCTGTAATATCCATTGTCTTTTGTAAGTCTTCGAGTACGAGCTGCACAATTTCTTCGTCAGTTTGTTCAACAATCGCTTCATCACCTGGGCGTCCGACGTAACAGCGAAGAAGCGTTTTTCCTTCTGGCGTTGTATGTGGCCATTTTTTATGTGTCCACGTACACGCTGTAATTGTGTAATCACTATTTCTTGATACGACAAATCCGGTACCATCAATATCACGCTGAATTGCAGACTTTTGGAAAGCAAGTGCCACGTTTGCAACTGATGTAGACGGAATGTTACGGAAGAAACGAAACTGCTTATACTGCGCAAACATAGATGGCAATACTTTATGCGGCGTCGCAACTACAATCGCGTCTGCTTCCATTTCTTTTCCGTTACTAAGCGTAATCGTATAACTATCACCAAGTTTTGCAACCTTTTCGATACGAGTTCCCTTCATTACCATATCATTAGGAATCTTCACTTCAAGAGATTCTACTATAGATTCTAAACCGGTTTTCACAGTTTTAAAGATTCCTTTTTTCAATTCAGCCTTCTCTTGCTTTGGAGCGAGCGTACGCATACCGAGTGAAATACTACGATGCTCCTGTTCAATTTGATAAATTTGAGGGAATGTTGACATTAAACTCATTTCATCAATATCCCCTGCATAAATACCAGATAATAATGGCTCAATTAAATTTTCAACGACTTCATTTCCAAGGCGATGCCTGAAAAACTGCCCGAGTGATTGATCAGAAACTGGTTTTGATCTAGGCATTAATAAGTCAAAACCAGCTCTTAGTTTACCAATTGGGGAGAACAATCCGGAAAATAGAAACGGCGTAATTTGCGTTGGAATTCCCATCATTGAACCGCTCGGCATTTTATGTAACCGATTGTTTACGAGAACGAACGATTGACCGGCCTTATTATTTACAAGTTCAGCATCAAGTCCTAATTCTTTCACTAATTTAGCTGCGCTCTCTTTTCTTGCTAAGAAAGAATCAGGGCCACGTTCAATTGTAAATCCATCTTTTTGAACGGTTTGAATTTTCCCGCCAAGTTTACCAGACGCTTCTATAAGCAATGCATCTATCGGCAAGTTTTTTTCACGAATTTCTTTTTGTAAGTTATACATTGTTGTTAATCCTGTGATGCCACCGCCGATGATCACAACTTTTTTCCTCAAGTAAGCTCCCCCTTTCTACTTACATTACAGATTCTTTTTTCTTTAATACAACATCTGCTAAACAGTCGATAAATGCGTCCGACGCGTTAGGCATTTCGGGACGATAATATTTCGCGCCAATTTCATCCGTTACAACTTTACACTCAAAGTCATTGTCATATAAAACTTCTAAATGTTCCGCAACAAATCCAACTGGTGCATATACGAATGAATTGTAGCCGTACTTTTCATTTAATTCTCTCGTTAAATCTTGTACATCTGGACCAATCCAAGGATCTGGTGTATTTCCGGCACTTTGCCAGCCAACTGCATAATTTGCTACTTCAGCACCACGTGCAATATAGTCAGCTGTTTCGTTTAATTGATCCGGGTATGGATCGCCAAGTGCGATAATTTTTTCTGGTAAGCTATGTGCAGATACGATTAACACTGCTTTTTCACGTTCTGCTTCTGACATACCGTTATATATACCTTTCACTGCATCGACCCAATACTGAATAAATTTCGGTTCTTTGTACCAGCTATCGATGCCGTGAATTGTTAAGTTTCCAAGTTTTTCTGCTTCTTCTTGCGCTCGTCCTACATAAGACTTCACGCTAAAAGTAGAATAGTGAGGGGCAAGAACGAGTGCAATTGCATCTTCTATTCCATCTTTATGCATAGCTTGTACTGCATCTTCAATGAACGGTTCAATATGTTTTAAACCAAGATACATGTGGTACTCTACTTCATCTTGCATTTCATTTAAACGTGTCTCTAACTTTTTAGCTTGCTCTAATGTAATAGTAGCTAAAGGAGAAATACCACCAATTGCACGGTAACGCTCTGTTAAATCTTCTAGCATTTCAGGACTTGGCTTTCTTCCTCTGCGAATATGTGTATAGTAACGTTCAATATCTTCTTCTTTATATGGCGTTCCGTATGCCATTACAAGCAAACCAATTTTCTTTTTCATACAGACAATCTCCTTTACTTCGCTAACTGTTCTTTAGAGTACTCATGAATAAATGTAGTTAAGCGTTTTAATGTATCTGGATTTACTTCTGGGAATACGCCGTGACCTAAGTTAAAGATATAACCTGGCTGCTTCATCCCTTGATCTAAAATACCTTTTACATGTTCTTCAATAACAGGCCAAGGTGCTAATAAGAATGAAGGATCCATATTTCCTTGTACCGCCTTGTGAACACCACGTGCGCGTGCTTCTTCAATCGGTAAGCGCCAATCTAAACCTACTACATCAAGCGGTAAGTCGTGCCATTCATTCACTAAATGTGCAGCACCTACGCCGTGCATAATCATTGGAACACCCATCGGGCGAACTTCTGCAAAAATACGCTCCATCGCTGGTTTAATAAATATACGGTAATCCGCTACATTTACTGCTCCAACCCAAGAATCGAAAATTTGAACCGCTTTTACTCCTGCGTTAATTTGCGCTTTTAAATATGTAATAACCATATCTGCTAGCTTATCCATTAATGCGAACCAAGCTTTCGGCTCTGCATACATAAACGCTTTCGTATTATGATAGTTACGAGAAGGACCGCCTTCAATCATATAGCTCGCTAACGTAAATGGAGCTCCTGAAAAACCGATTAACGGTACATCTAACATTTCTGTCGTTAATAAACGAATTGTATCTAGTATGTAAGGTACGTCATCTTCTGGATTGATTTCCCCTAATTTTTCTACGTCTTGTAAAGAACGGATTGGATTATCGATAACTGGACCAATGCCAGATTTAATTTCCACATCAACACCAATTGCAGGTAGTGGTGACATAATATCTTTATAAAGAATTGCTGCGTCTACGTTATATTGATCAACTGGCAACTTTGTAACATAAGCGCACAACTCTGGATTATGTGTAATTTCAAATAAAGAATATTTCTCTTTTATCTTTCTATATTCCGGCTGTGAACGACCTGCTTGACGCATATACCATGCTGGTACATACTCTGTACGTTCCCCCCTACATGCTTTTAAAAATGTCTCATTTATAGTTCTTACCAAGACCCTAGCTCCCTTCCTTACCAATGCTTTTTCTTTAAATATGCTCTATTCCGATATTTATCTTTTTTTACTATACAGCTTGTAAAAACAAAATGCATAACATTATGTACGTTGTTCATTAAATTGACACAAACGTTCGTAAAAACGTTTACTATTTTCACAACATTCTTATTATAGCACAGAGAAAAACTACGGTTTAGCTACTTTTGACTTTTCTCCTTCACGGTTCGTTTGTGTGTTATATGGCACAACGTAAAAACTTGGTTTTGAGAATATATTAATAAACTTCTCCTCATATTTCCCCGTTCCTTTTGCCGTTCCAACGTGAGTATGAATTCCTTTTTCAACTTTATAAATCCGATACATAATTCGCTCATCAGGAAGCGGCGTCCAGCTTAGTTTCATTGCAAATAAACCGAAAGGACTAAATGCTAGTTTTGCTTCCACGTTTTGAATCTTATCTAAACGAATTGGCAGTCCAATTGTTTCAACACCTTTTGGCCTATGAAAACTCGCTTTATCTTGTATGTTTGCTTTCGTTAAAATCTTTTTAAATAACATCGTTGCAGATGCATTTCCATCTTGTAATTGATGCTCTTTATCGGTGCGGTCATAGCCAATCCAAACTGCACCTACTAAATTCGGTGTATATCCAACGAACCACATATCACGCGCACCATGGTCATCATTTGGCAATGAAGTTGTGCCTGTTTTTCCAGCTAAAGCTCCATTATATACACCAGCTTTCGCCGTACCTTCTTTCACAACTCCTTCAAGCATCTTTGTCATATACCATGCCGTTTGCTTCGAAAAGACTTTCGTTTCAGCTTTTGATGATTCTCCAATGACCGCCCCGTGTCTATTTAATACTTTATCGATAACGTGCGGTTCGATAATATTCCCGTTTGCTAAAAAAGATCGGTACATTTTGACAAGATCAAATGGAGACACACCATTTTTTAGCCCGCCAAGTGCTGTGCTTAAACCTGAGTCCGCAATATGAACATTCCCTTTCTCTAAATATTGCTTTCCCTCATCTACCCCTAATTCATTTAATAAAGATACAGCTGGCACATTTGCTGATTCTAATACCGCATCGTACATCGTCATCTCTTTCGTATACTCATGATTATAATTTCGAGGTTCATAACCTTCAAACGAACTTTTTTCATTCGTTAATAAAGAATATGGATTATATTTCTTCGTCTCAAGTGCAGGTCCATATACGATAAGCGGCTTTAAAACAGAACCAGGCTGCCGCTTTGCAAAAACGCGATTAAGCCCTCTCGGAACATACTCTCTTCCGCCAATCGCGGCTTTAATTCCGCCAGTCTGATTATCCATTAATAAAAATGCACCTTGCGCCCCGTTTTCTTTACCAGGGAAATTTCTCGCATCTTGAAACTGGTTATATGCTACCTTTTGAACTTTTTCATCCATCGGTACGACAAACGTATATCCTCCGCGCAGTACTTCTTGATGCGATAAACCATATAAACGCGCCGCTTCATCTATAACCATATCGATATACGGCATATATGCGAGTTCACGTTCATCTGAATTTTTATAAAGAGCGATTGTTTTCCCTTGGTAACGAACACTATCTTCCGCTGTTAAATAGCCTTGTTTATGCATAAGTGACAAAACAAGATCACGGCGCCCTTTACTCTTTTCTAGGGATAAGTACGGTGAATAGCCATTTGGCGCTTTCGGAAGCCCTGCAAGCATAGCTCCCTCTTCCACTGTTAAATCTTCTACATTTTTATTAAAATACAACTTTGCTGCCGCTTGAATACCATATGCCCCATGACCGAAATAAATATGGTTCATATACATTTCAAGAATTTGCTGCTTCGTATATTTTTGCTCTAATTGAAGAGAAATTGCGACCTCTTTCAATTTGCGCGTAAATGTTTTTTCGCGAGTTAAAAAGACATTTTTAGCTAGTTGCTGCGTAATCGTACTACCGCCTTCTACCTTCTCTCCAGCTAACGCGTCTTTATAAAGCGCCCGAAATATAGAAGGGTAATCAATTCCTTGATGCTCATAAAAACGAGAATCTTCCACAGCAATAAATGCTTGCTGCACGTACTTTGGAATTTCTTCAATCGGTACGAGTTCTCTATTTTCTACATATAACTTCGTAATTTCTTTTCCTTTCTGGTCAACGATACGTGATGAAGAGTGGAAAACAAGCTGCTTTTCATCCATCATATAGCCACCAGTTAACACAATAAGTTTATAGAGTACAATCGCTACTACGAACGTTGCTACCCCGCCTAATAAAGTCCACTTTGCTTTCTTCATACATCGGCCTTCTTTCCAAATGATGGTACATTTATTATTTGAAAAAGAAGTATCTTTATGTATATAATCTTCGAAGTTTTTTAAGAGAATTGATATAATAGAGACAAACCATAAAGGGGGCATTAAAATGAAGGCTATTATTTCATACGAAACACCTCTAGAACAAGCACATTTCACTGCAAAACATAACGAAAAAGATATGTTTTATAAAGAAAATACTGAAGAATCTGTAGAATCCGTACTTCAGTATGACGTATTAGACGCTGTTGGAGAATTTAAAGGACAACCTGGCTACATCGTTTGTAACAACATTTCTGTAACAGACGAAGGTCGCCCTGTATTTGAAAACCGTTTTAAAAACCGTGCTGGTCTAATCGAAAATGAGCCTGGCTTCCAAGCAATCCGTGTTCTTCGCCCATTAAGTAATGATACATATGTCATCTTAACGATGTGGGAAACTGAGCAAAACTTTAAAGACTGGACAGAATCACGTTCATTCGAAAACGCTCATAAAAAACGCCCTGCACAAGCAGAAGGACAAGGACAAGCACAAGCGCATCCACATGCAGAACAGCAAAAAAGTATTTTCTCTCGCCCGTCGTTCGTGACTACTTTTGATGTGTTAGTTTAAGTTTCTAAGTTTAGAGACCTCGGTACATGAAATTATATTAGCGATTTTTCGAATATATCGACTTATCGACAAATGACGACACACAAAAAGGAAACACCATTACACACTGGTGTTTCCTTTTTCTTTATACCAATTATATATGCGAAGCACGTCTTCTTTTCGCATATGCTTCACTTCATAACCATGTCCCGCCACCGCTACAGCAGCTGTACATAACTCGTCTTTCTTTTGAAAATAAGATTGATTGTATCCGACCACTTGAATATGCCTTCTTCGCATGATCCCTGTATATTTCGCGAGACCTCGGTGCACCATTACTAACTGATTGTCTCGTATCATATATCCACCACTTTTATATCTAGCGTATGCAAGTATTGTAAATACAATAAATAGCGGTATAAGAACGAACAACGCAGTATGTTGTTTAAAATATATACTCGCACCAGCGATTGGCACAGCGAGCACAGCACTTGTAATCCAGCCCATTACGACGTAACGGCGTAATGCAGCCTTCGGTAAATGAACGATTTCCTCTTCTATTTCATACGGCAACTGCAAATAGGCAAGTAGCTGCTGTACATCTTTTTTCTTCATAAAAGGATGTAACATCACTTCATTCCCTGCCGCTTCTATACTTTGAATGACTTCCACTTCGACAGAGCAATAACCGAAAGGCTGGCGGAGAATTCCTTCTTTTACAGTAATCGCTTGAATGCGGTGTAATTTTAACACAAACTCTTTCTTATCAAATAACCCTTGAACGATACGAATTTCATTTCCGTTTCGCTCAATTTTAAAGTTCGCGTATTTTAATGCATAGCCGGCCGTAGAAATGACCCACGAAACCGCCATTAAAATCGCGGCCATAACGATTAATTCATATACACCGTTATCCATCACATACGCTTCCACTTTATTTATGAGCCATTCTGGAAGAAATTGATTAAACTCTGTGTAAATAAGAAGTAATCCAGAAAACACTAATCCGAATCTACCAGACGTAATGGAAGCTACTAAAATCTCTTTCATCGTTAACTGATAAATCGTCTTACTTTCTTCTGCCATGGGTACTTCTTCACTCGCAGCGCTTCTTTTTTTATTTAATAAAGCAATCAGTTCCTTCGCTTCATCTTCTCTAATACCAGCTAACATCACTTCTGGCTCACTACCGCCGCCCGCTACTTCTATATTTAATTTCGTAAGTCCAAGCATTTGATAAATGATATTAGAAGATGTACTAATGTTTTGCACACGGTCTTTATTTAAATAACTTTCCTTCTTCACAAAAACACCGTGTTTTATATGTAAAATATTATTCTCAATCCAGTACACTTTGAAATACCATTTTACAGCTGAAAAAATAGCCATAATGAATAAAACAAACAGAAGGAAAAGATAAAATAAATACCAAGGCTTCACTTGTTCTTCAGGTTTAAACATAACAAGAATAATAAGTGGTAACAAACTCGCAATTCGAATACCTAACAATATCGTGATCGGATGTTGCCTCTTATACACCCTCATCACTCACTTTCGCAAGCTCTCCAATTTGTCTTTTCAACTGTTCTGCTTCTTCTTTCGTTAAGCCTGGAATACTATGCGAAGTTGCCGCTGTTGAAATATGTAATTCTGCTAAATTATACTTTCTCATAATTGGCCCTTGCTCAATCGTTACGTGCTGCACGCGGATCATCGGAATAAGTACGCGTTTTACAACGAACATTCCCTTTTGAATCTCAATCTCTTCTTCATTTAATCTGTAACTATAATAACGTTGACGTAAATTTGGAAATACAAAATAGTCGAGTGGTATATATATAACTGCTCCTGTCACTAACAATCCAAACAACCAGCCCCACCAGTTAAAGTTAATCATAAAAAAGAAATACGCAATTACGACTGCTAGTATAACTGCCGCCCCAATTAAAGCATGAATTCTCCACACTTTCAGCATATTAGAATGAATCTCCCTCTCTAACGGCTGCATCTCATCACTCCAATTATATGAATTTATTAATTATATATTAGTTGTTATATACAGTTTTGTAAAATTATAGTTCCCTACATTGTGTCGAGCATTTCTTTAAAATTCCCTTCATTAATCGAATACACATAAAGAAAGAAGAAGCAATAGCATCTCTTCTTTCTACAAATCATTTCTTCTATAATAGCTTTATTATTAAATATAAATTTCTTCTTTCCAACTACTAGATTTTGATTTGACCACAATTAAATTTTCACTTTCCCATTTTAATGTGCCTAAAAATCTTGAATACACCATTTCGTTACCTACCTCTTCCACCAATAATTGATCGCGAATCTTTAAACCCTTTTCATCGTACACCTCACATCGTAGTTGGAAACCTTTAACACGATGAATTCCTTTTAATATCGCTATCTTCTTACGGCTTGGGCTTTTTTTAGGTGTCTTCCCTACTAAAAATATCCCTTCATAGTTTTGTTTCACAATTTCTCCCAAAGACTCTTCGACATACTCTCTAACAATAGATGGTGAGAGAGTAGAGTTTTCTTCAAGTCCGGGGATAACATATTGATGTACTAATTTACAAAACTCATTGTATTTCTCTTCAACTGAATCACATGTTAAAAATTCCATAAAATCGTAAGGAACATATACACAAATTTCACCTAAAGCTCTATTCACTTTATATGAAATATCAGTATTTTCATTAGCTAAACAATAGACAGTAACTTGCTCAATCTCTCCTAATCCCATTTCAAACTCGTTAATTTTCTTTGAGAAAATTAACTCAAAAATCCTAATTTCATGCACACGCAAATAATGTTTTTTAGGACGTTGTTTTTTCCAATCATAAAATTTTACTTCGAGCACTATAATTCACTCCTTTTAATAAAAAACACTATGAAAACAATGTAATTCTACAACATCATAGCCTCACACATTCATTA
>NZ_JBFPJH010000121.1:0-9306 GCF_040838255.1 Bacillus sp. C30
GAATACGAACAAAATAATATATATTTGTAGTATTTGGGAAGATACCAACTAATCATTGAGAAGAAATTGATAATAAAGTAGTCTTTGAAATTGAAATTTTCAGAATCTTTTAGATTTAGACTTGATATTTTCTAGATATAGTATTGAGCCTATTTTGTATTGTACCAAGTATGATAAGGGTGAAGCAAGTGAGGGATATAATTTTACCCCATTAATGTTTTTTAATTCGAATACACAGTTGGGAAAATTGGTAAATAAGAGACATATTATGCCCAAAAAGGATGGTATTCATATAGTGGATATTGCTAAAGCACATACTTTAGCTTTAAATTATCTGTTAAACGAGTGAAAAGATAATTGGTTTTGGTAATAAAATTACGAACGAAATTCGAATTGGCTACTAGTGAAATTTTAGATTTGTTATATAATAAGATTTATTGGTGATATAGTAATTTAAATAAACATAAACAAAATCTTTAATTTACAAGTAGAAAGAAGGAAAGTAAATGAGAAAAAAGATCCTATTTTGGGTATTAGGAATCATAGGCGTATTACTTATAGGCGGGGGCGTCTACGCTTATAATATATATTCTTCTGTTTCAAAAACATTAGATGAAGTTCATAAACCTTTAAAGCGTGATCAAGGTAATAAGCAAGAAGAAAAAATTAATAAATCTGAACCTGTTTCAATCCTGTTGCTAGGTGCAGATGAACGCGGTGAAGATAAAGGGCGTTCGGATTCTTTAATGGTCATTACTTTAAATCCGAAAAACAATTCTATGAAGACGTTAAGTATCCCTCGTGATACGTATACGGAAATTGTAGGTAAAGGAAAAAGTGATAAAATTAATCATGCTTACGCATTTGGTGGCGTGGATATGTCTGTTGCAACAGTGGAAAAATTCTTGGGTGTTCCTATTAATTATTATATAGAAGTTAATATGGAAGGATTTAAGGATATTGTTGATGCGGTCGGTGGTGTAGATGTTAATAATGACCTAGAATTTTCCCTTGACGGTCAACACTTCCAAAAGGGAAATATTCATTTAACAGGTGATCAAGCTTTAGCGTATACTCGTATGCGTAAAGAAGATCCACGTGGTGATTTCGGTCGTCAAATGCGTCAACGTCAAGTGATGCAGGCGGTTATTAAAAAGGGTGCAAGTTTCTCTTCACTTACAAGTTATGGTGATGTGTTAACAGCAGTCCAAAAGAACGTGAAAACAAACTTAACGCAAGATCAAATGTTTGATATGCAGAAGAACTATAAAAATTGCTTGCAGAACAGCGAAGATATCCAAATTCCAGGTGACGGTCACAAAGCCGCTGATGGCATTTGGTACTACTATGTTCCAGATGCAGCAAAACAAGATTTAACGCACAAGTTAAAAGCACAGCTTGAAGTGACTAAGTAATATGTAATGAACCCAACTCACTTGGAAGGAGTTGGGTTTATTTTTGCGTAGATTTATATTAGTATTATATATTGTGAGATTAATAGATGAGGTGAATCGATGAATAAGAAAGCAGTAGTTGTCCTATTTATTTTTGTATTGTTTATTGCTTCGGTTGTGAGCGGTAAACTATATTGGAATAAGAAGATTGCGAATGCAACAGGACAAACGAGTGAAGTAACGAAAACAAAGGCTGAAGTGAAAGATAGCGGAGCGAAGAAAGAAGAGAAAAAACAAGATGCAAAGTCATCTTTTAATGAAGCATACGCAAAGAACTTGCCAGATGCAGTGAAAGAGAAGTTAAAGAAAGCTGCTCAGGATAAGAAGGCAGTAAATCTTGTTATTGTTGGTGATGAAGCTTCTTCATCTGAAAAAGATGCTTGGGTAGCTAAGTTCACTGCTAATTTAGAGGCTTCTTACGGTAAAGGTTTATGGAATGTGACGGTAAAGGAATATAAGGGTGAAAGTACAGAGGAATTAATCGCGAATAAACGCGATAAAGAGATTGCGAAAGACAATCCAGATGTGATTTTGTTTGAGCCACCATTTATTACTGATAACGGAAAAAATGGTAATGGAAATTCTGTTGCGAATACACAGAAGTTTGTTCAGGCACTTTCTACTAGTGCAAAAGGCGCTACAATTATGATTCAACCATCAAACCCAGTGTATGGTGCGAAGAATTATCCGAAAGCGATTGAAGCATTAAAACAATCTGCGACGCAAAATGGTTATACATATGTTGATCATTGGGGAGCGTGGCCTGATGCAACAACGAAAGCGATTTTACCTTACTTACAAACAGAGTTCGGTTTCCCAAGTGCTAAAGGGCATGAAGTTTGGGCGCAATATGTAACGGATTACTTTGTAGCGAAGTAATGAAGGGTATATAAAAGGTATACGAGCAATCGTATACCTTTTATATTAGTAAAGTAATAAAGAAATCCTAATAAATATGCGGGAGGAAAACAATGAAATCAATCTTAATCTGCGGCGGAGCGGGCTATATCGGTTCTCACGCTGTTAAAAAACTAGTTGATGAAGGTTTATCGGTAGTAGTAGTAGATAACTTACAAACTGGTCATGAAGATGCAATTACGGAAGGTGTGAAGTTTTATAATGGTGACCTTCGTGATAAGGAATTTTTAAGAGATGTTTTTAAACAAGAAAATATCGAGGCGGTTATGCATTTCGCAGCTGATTCTTTAGTGGGCGTTAGTATGGAGAAGCCTCTTCAGTATTATAATAATAATGTGTATGGTGCACTTTGCTTGCTAGAAGTAATGGATGAGTTTAAAGTAGAGAAGTTTATTTTCTCTTCTACTGCGGCGACTTATGGTGAAGTAGATGTAGACCTTATTACTGAGGAAACGACGACAAATCCGACGAATACGTACGGAGAGACGAAGTTAGCAATTGAGAAGATGCTTCATTGGTATAGCCAAGCCTCTAATTTAAGATATAAGATTTTCAGATACTTTAATGTGGCTGGTGCAACTCCAAGTGGTATTATCGGGGAAGATCACCGTCCAGAGACACATTTAATCCCTCTTGTTTTACAAGTGGCGTTAGGTCAACGTGAGAAGATTATGATGTTCGGTGATGATTATAATACACCAGATGGTACTTGTATCCGTGATTATATTCATGTTGAAGATTTAGTGGCAGCTCATTTCTTAGGACTTAAAGACCTACAAAATGGTGGGGAAAGTGATTTCTACAACTTAGGAAATGGTAATGGCTTTAGTGTAAAAGAAATCGTTGATGCAGTTCGTGAAGTTACGAATCATGAGATTCCGGCTGAGATGGCACCACGCCGTGCGGGAGATCCAGCACGTTTAGTTGCTTCTGCTCAGAAAGCGAAAGAGAAGTTAGGATGGAATCCTGAGTATGTAAATGTGAAGACAATTATCGAGCATGCGTGGGATTGGCATCAGAAGAAACCTAATGGATATGAGAAATAAGTTTTAATAAATGAGAGAGGGTACTGTCGTTCAACATATGTTCGACAATACCCTCTCTTTTTTTGTATGATTTTTGCTATACTAAACTGTACTATAATACAGGATGGAAGGAGGAGAATGATGAAAATACTTGTAGTAGATGATGAATCGAGTATTCGTAATTTGATTCGGATGCAGTTAGAGATGGAAGGGTATGAAGTATTGACGGCGGCTGATGGGAGAGAAGCTTTAGAGAGATGGAATGAGCAGCCGGATGTACTTATTTTAGATGTGATGCTTCCTGATACGGATGGATATGAGTTGTTACGTTTATTCAGAGAGAAGGAGCGTGATATTCCGGTGCTTATGTTGACAGCGAAGAGTCAGATGAATGATAAGTTACTTGGTCTTCAGCTTGGAGCTGATGATTATGTGACGAAGCCTTTTAATTATGCGGAGCTTATTCTTCGGGTGAAGAATATGGCGCGGCGCGTGAAGAAGAAGGAGGTTCCTTTAAATCATGAGGTGATTGGGGCTGGTGATTTACTTATTTGTCCAAAGGAACGAAAGCTTCATGTGAGTGGGCAGGAGGTTCAGTTAACGTACCGAGAGTTTAATTTATGTCAGTTGTTTGTTTCGAATCCGCAGCGTGTATTCATGAGAGATGAGCTATTAGAGAAGGTATGGGGATTTGAGTATATCGGAAATACGAGAGCGGTTGATATTATGGTGCAAAGGCTTCGGAAGAAACTCGGCGCGAGCGGGGAGTATATTAAGACAATTTATGGCGTGGGGTATAAGCTTGATTGCTAAAAGGTGATGATATGTCTTTAAAACGAAATATGGTGTTTGGAATAGTTGGGTTGTTGATTCCAATTCTTGTTCTTTTGTATGCGGTTGTTTATATTGCACTGGAGAAGAATGTGTATCATAATGCGGCAGATTCCTTAGAAAAGTTAAGTGTGGAAGCGCAAATTTATACGATGAATTATTTAGAGAAGGAAGCAGAAGTAGAGACGCTAGGGCCTAATTCGCTTTTAATTGCTTCGTATTTAGCGAAGCGAATGGATGTCCGGGTGCAGATGATTGGGAAGAATGGAGATGTTGTTGCAGATACACAAAAAGGAGCGTTACTTCATCGGAATATTGACATTGAGAGTTCTTTGAAGGGAAAGAAATCTTATGTTTTCGAGGAGGGAGACCCAGCTCCAATTCTTTTGTTTTCAAGTCCGGTTTATTATGGAAACGATGTCATTGGGAGTATTCGTTTTATAAATGAGTTAACGGATGAGAAGGAAGTTTTAACAAATGTGAGTTGGACGTTTTTAATGACGTCGCTTTGTTTAGTAGCTGCTGGTATTTTCTTTGCGATTCGTTTGGCGAAGTCTCTTCATAAACCAATTGATCAGTTAAGGCAAATGGCATATCGGCTTGCGAATGGAGATTATGAAAGTAAGATTGAGCTGAATGAGTATGTGGAAATTGCGCAGCTTTCAGCGTCCTTTAATGCGATGGCTGATGGGATTGAGCTGCATATTAAGCAGCTGAAGGAAGAGAAAGAGAAGCAGAAAGATTTCTTGGACCGCATTACGCATGAGCTGAAAACACCGCTAACAGCGATTATCGGTTATGTGGATTTAATTCCGGAGTTGCAGTCGAAGGAGGATGTGCAGGAGAGCCTCCGTTATGTGTCTGTAGAAAGTGAGCGTCTATTATCACTTGTAGAGGAATTACTTAAGTCTTCAAAGTACGGGAAGAGCACGTTTGAAGTGTCACCTACAGTCGTGAATATTAAAGAATTGGCAGAAGAAGCGGTTTCGATTGTGAAACTCAGGTTGCAGCAGTTTGAAATTGAAGTTATGAATGAGTTAACAGAAGTACACGTCGTTGCGGATTTTGATAAGACGAAGCAAATTTTCTTGAATGTGCTTGATAATGCGATTAAATATAGTGACGCTACGCAAGTTCGTATGAATGTAATTATAAATGAGCAGGAAGCGAAAGTTTTTGTTCATGATGATGGTATTGGTATGGATGAAGGTGTGCTTGCAGAATGGAATGAGTCTCCGGAAGGTAAGGTGCTTCCTTCTAGTTATGGGAATGGTTATGGTTTATACATTTGTCAGGAGATTATGAAGAAGCAAGGCGGAAGTATGCGAATTGAGAGTAGTGAAGAGATGGGAACTACAATATGCATTACATTTTTACTTCCGAGACGGATGGAAGACATAAAAAACTTGAAAGCGGTTAAATGATACATTTATGAAACGATTATGCGGTATTTTCGAAACAACGTTTTTTTATCTTGGAGGTAGGCAGAAATGAAAAGGCTATCATTTCAAATTCTTATGTTTGTCTTTTGTATGATCGTTTCTCTTATTTTGTTTTATGTTATTGAGAAGCAAATATATAATCGAATCACAATTGTGGATGACAAACAAGCCGTTTTACAAAGAGTGAATGAATCCCTTCCTACTGAAGTGAAAGTAAGGCATGAGAAGTGGGGAGAAATTGTTGTAACGGATGAAGTTCGTTTGCATACGATTGTTTCATTCTTTGACCGAATTCGAATAGAACCGAGAGAAGCGAGGAATCAAGAACAAGTATTTACTGGAGAAGTAACGTACTTGAATGGACATAAACGTACTTTTGCAGTAGGTGACTTGTTCCAGTACGAGGCTAATGTATACGGAAAGAATGGCACGGATCCGATGATCTCAGCATTTCAAACGTATTTGTTAAGTCTGTATTATACACCAGAGCGCATTAGTAATTTCTTTGCGGAGGCAAAGGAAGTTGTAGTGAGGCAAGGGGATGTAATATGTACTATAGATCTTACGCAAATATTTGATTCTATTCGATACGCAAAGCAAATTACAGATTACGGAGAAATTCAGAAATTATTACAATCACAGAATGAGCCGATTGCTTATATTACTGCCTATAAAACAGGCAAACGTGTAAAGAATGAGCGGGAGGATATTCTAACTATTTCTGTGTATCCATCGTACTTTGTTGTGCAATATCTCGGTGATAATAACGGGAATGTCATGTATATGAAGGGCTCCCTAGCAGAATTCCTTGTAAAGGAGAGTGTGTCATGAGAAAGATAGCCTTTTTCTTCTTTTTGCTAGTAATCGGAGGAGCGATGTCTAGTTGCTCTCGAGATACAACCTCTATTAAATATAATAAAAGTGGTCTCCCTATTTTGGATGATCGTCATCTCGTTGCGTATGTAGCGGCCCGCGAGGAAGTTGGTGAAGCTTTGCTTTCGTCATTTTGTAAACAACGCGGGTGTACATATGAATTTATTCGTCTATCGACAGAAGAACTTCTTCGGAGAGTAGAAGAGGAAGCTGGAAATCCGAAGGCGGATATTATTATTGGCGGTACAGT
Organism: Bacillus sp. C30; assembly: GCF_040838255.1. Taxonomy (NCBI): domain Bacteria; kingdom Bacillati; phylum Bacillota; class Bacilli; order Caryophanales; family Bacillaceae; genus Bacillus; species Bacillus sp. C30. The sequence continues at coordinate 6,794 of NZ_JBFPJH010000121.1, forward strand.
AGATGCGCATCAAATGATGAAGCAAAAGAACCTTTCTATTCCTGTTACGACCCAGCATGCGAATCGTATTTCAAAGACTGTTAAAGATAAAGATGGTTATTGGTACGGTTATGAAGTGGAGAAACTGGCAATCGCGATTAATAAAGAGCGGTGGAATGAAGAAATAGCGCCGCTCGGTCTTCCATATCCATCAAGGTGGCAAGATTTATTAGATCCGGTATATACGGGTAAGATTGCAATGCCTGATCCAAACGTTTCCGGCACAGCATATACTTTGTTTCAATCACTTATTGATACTTTAGGTGAAGAAGAATCGAAAGAGTATGTTAAGAATCTTGCAAGGCAAGTTGGTGAAGTAACGGTGAATGGTTATATGCCCGCAGAACTGGTTGCGAGCGGTGAATATATGATAGGCATCAATTTTGCGGGAGATCAGAGAATGCTTCAGAAACAAGGCTTTCCTATTGTAAGTAATGAACCTGAGCAAACAGGCTTATCTGTTAATGCGATTTCGAAACTGAAGCGTGCACCGAGTGGTTTTATAGCGGACTTATTTATTGATTATTGTTTATCAGAAGAAGCGGGGCACATTTTAGAAAAAGTTTCGTTTGGCGTACCAACGATGTTTGCGAAGAATCAGAAAGAGATAGAAGGTCAGCCAGTTAGAAGGACGAACAAAAATATATCAAATAGTGGAATAATCGAGATATGGAATAGACAGCGTCTCTCTCAGCAGTGAGAAAAGGAGACGAAAGAATATGTTTAAATGGCTTAAGCCAGCACCTGCAATTGAGAGATTGCCGGCAGATATGATTGACAGGGTATACAAATTATTACGTATTCGTGTGCTAATGGGAATTTCAGTTGGGTATGCTGCTTATTATTTAGTGCGCAGTAACTTTACGTTATCAAGTACGTATTTAGTACAAGAATATGGTTTTAGTACAGCTGAAATTGGATTGCTAGGTTCAGTAATGGCAATTGTTTATGGATTTAGTAAGTTCTTTATGGGGAATTTATCGGATAAAGCTTTCGCCCAGCGCTTTATCGCAGTCGGATTATTCTTATCGGGGCTTGTAAATATTTGTTTCGGTTTTGCATCTTCATTTGGGATGATTGTTACATTACTTGTCTTAAATGGTATTGTACAAGGTATGGGAGCACCACCTTGTAGTATCGTTATGACGAAATGGTTTTCGAAGAAAGAACGTGGTACGAAAACAGGTATTTGGAATATTTCACATAACGTTGGCGGAATGCTAGTGCCGCCCCTTGTCGGAATTGGTGTAGGTATTTTCGGTGAAAATCATTGGCAGGGCGGGGTATTTATTTTCCCAGCGATTATCGCAATGGTAATTGCAGTTCTTGTTTGGATTAATGCGAAGGATACACCAGAATCTGAAGGTCTTCCTCCAATTGATGAGTATCGTAATGACTATGAAAATCTTGAAAAAGCAGATAATGCTAATAAGATGTCACCAAAAGAAATTTTAATGAAATATGTAGTGACAAATAAGTTCGTTTGGTATTTATGTATTGCAAATGCATTTGTTTACTTAATTCGTTTCGGTGTTATTAACTGGGTTCCGCTTTATTTAACGACAGTTAAAGGTTTTTCAAAAGCAGAAGCGCATGCTGCATACGCGATTTTTGAAGGTATGGCAATTCCAAGTTCATTAATCGTTGGTCTTTTAAGTGATAAGTTATTTAAAGGAAAACGTATGCCATTATGTATTATGAGTATGGCCGGAGTTGTTGTTGGTACGGTTGTATATTGGCAAGCATCTAGCGTACTTGTTGTAAGTATTGCAGTTTCTATTATCGGTTGTTTAATTTACGTACCACAGTTTTTAATCGGTTTAAGTGCGATGGAATTAGTACCGAAATTTGCAGTAGGTACAACAGTTGGTATGTGTGGTCTGTTCGGTTATGTAGGCGGAAGTCTTGTAGCAAACGCAGCAATTGGTGTTATTGTTGATCGTTCTGGCTGGGATGGCTGCTTCATCTTACTATTAGCAGGCGGTATTTTATCAACAGTATTCTTATTTATCGTTCAACGTGGACATGAGAGAAAAGGTCCTAAAGTGGCGTAATAGTTTATTCAGAAAGCGATCCAATCATTATTTTGGATCGCTTTTTTTATATAAGGAAACCTTTCCTTAAAACTATCTTAAAAGATAGAATGTCATATTTCTAATCATTGGTATTTTTGTTACAATATAAATGATTGTGTAAAACTTTGTAAAATGAGTGTAACAATGTAATTGAAACTCTTGTTTTCAGAAAGTTTTATATAGTTAAATATCTATTAAACTATAAGATATAAAAAGGAGCGAGAATATGTTACCTAATACGGTTCGTACTCCAAACAAGAAGAAGAAATGGATTATTATCGGAGTTATTGCACTAATTGTTATTGTAGCAGCAGTTAATATTTTTGTTATGCAAGGTAAGAAGAAAGGTACGGCGAAGACAGATGCTGTAAGTTTTGAGAAAGTGACAGAGCGTAAGCT
>NZ_JBFPJH010000122.1:0-9177 GCF_040838255.1 Bacillus sp. C30
AAGGTAATCTATGTGTAAAGGTATACATTTAGCAAGAGAGAGGATGATAGCTGTGAATACATTTAAATGGATTAGTCATGAAAAGATGTATGTAGATCAAATACATGTTGAAAAATGTGGTCCTCTTTCAGTCGGCGTATATGGAGGAAATCAAGAGAGTGATGCATATGAAAGAGGAGATGCAGTGCTAGCTTGGTGGGATCCGAAATTAGAATTTGAATTTGTTATGATTTTTGATACACATCATAAAACGAAAAATATACATTATATAATAGAAGCGATTTCAGAAAGAGAAGAAAAACTAAAAGAGTTATTTTCATACCCAATCCATTTAGCATTTCATCATACACATATGTATTTATTAGCGTTATTTACAGATGAGCTATTTATCGAGAAATGTGACCAAGATGATGAGGAACTTGCATGTTTAATTTGTTTACGAAAAGGCGAGTTCTTATATTGGCTATCAGTTGGTGATTGCTTCGCGTATTTATTCCATTCAGAGCAAACGAAAAATGGAAAAGGTAGGCTAAATAAGCGTAAGAACTATGAGTATATAGGAAGAAAAAATGTTTTTGCAGCGAATACACCTTGTTTTACATCAGGGGTAAGGGGATTAGAAAAAGGTCAGAATCACATTGTAATGGCAACGGATGGTATTTTAGAGTGTGATAAACTAAAGTTTGATGATGATCAATCTTTAGTAGAAATATTACACGACGGATCTTGTTTACAGATTGAGCCTGTATTAACAAATGTACTTCAGTGGAAAGGTAGAGATTGTGCCACTATTATTGGATGGTCCATCGATACTGAAAATAGACAATGTGCCAATTAATAAATGAAAGAGAGTTCAAGGGTTTTTGTCCTTGAACTCCTTTTTGTTAAGCAATATGAATATGATACGTTTTCAACCATTCATTTACTTGTAGCATATACTCCATAGCACTTCTTGCTTCAAAATTGGTAATCTCTTTGTTACTTTGATCAGCAATTGCAAGTAATATGGAATGGTTAATGAGTGAGAAAACAGGATTGTTTTTATTGCTGCACATATCAAGCGTTAAATTGCGGATTGTTTGTAAATAGTGTGGATCCTGTGAAGTAGGGTAAGCGCTTTTTCTTCTATTTCGTACGTCATCAGGTAAAGCTGGTTTCAGTGCCCTACGTAAAATTCCTTTTTCAATATTATCAATACTTTTTATGTTGAAAGGAACGTTCCATAAATATTCAACTAATCTATAATCGCAAAACGGTACACGAACTTCAAATCCTACAGCCATACTCATACGGTCTTTACGGTCGAGTAAGAACGGAAGGAATCGTGTTAAAAATAAATAAAACATTTGACGCTGTTTCGCTTCTTTTTTACTTTCACCTTCAAGAGTAGGTACTTCAAGAGCAGCCTCATGGAATCGTTTATTAATGTACTGCTCAGGATTACATTGAGTTGTTACGTCGTTTAATAATAGAGAAGATGTGTTTTTCCAGTTTGTTAACCACGGAAACTTATCTACATATAATAGTTCTTCTTGATGAAACCAAGGATATCCCCCGAATACTTCATCAGCAGATTCTCCAGATAAAGCTACGGTTGCATCTTTTTTCATTTCGCAAAATAGTAAATAAAGTGAAGTTTCCATTTCGCCAGCACTGGGTAAATCTTTCGCGTGAAGGGGAAAGAATAAGTGATTTGCTAACTCTTCAGCATTCACAATAATGTCATGATGCGATGTCCCTACATGTTCAGAAACACGTTTTACCCAAGGAGCATCTAGACCAGTTCGAGCAAATGTCATTTCGAAATCTTTCGCGCTATTTAAAAAATCGATTGAATATGTGTGAAGTGTTTTGTGTTCCTCTCTAAATTCTTTACCTGCCAGTGCAGTAATACCACTAGAATCTAATCCGCCTGATAACATACAAACGAGGGGAACATCAGCAATTAATTGTCTTTTTACTGTATCTTGTAAGATAGATAAAATATGAGAAGATGTGTCTTGGGTAGAGTCTGTATGGATCTTACTTTCTAAATTCCAATACTTCTTAACTACTTTTTTATCACGTGTGAATGTTATAGAATGTCCAGCACGAACTTCTTGAATATGTTTAAAGACGCCACATCCTGGAGTTCGAAATAAGCCTAATCCAAATATTTCATTTATTCCATCCGCATCAATTTCAGCAGGAACAGATGGATGAGCTAATAACGCTTTTATTTCAGATCCGAAAATAATACTGTCATTTCTTTCCGTATAAAAAAGTGGTTTTACACCTAAATGATCGCGTGCTAAAAATAATTGTTGCTTCTGATCATCCCATAAGGCGAAAGCGAAAATTCCGTTTAAATGTTGTACGCAGTCTTCTTTCCATTCTAAATAAGCATGTAGTAACACTTCTGTATCTGAATGAGTTTCAAATGCATGACCACATTTTTGAAGCTGCTCTCTCAGCTCACGAAAATTATAAATTTCTCCATTATAAGTAAGAGCATACGTATAATCACCGGCACGGAATGTTTTTGGCTGCGTCCCACCTTCTGGGTCAATAACAATTAAACGTCGGTGTGCAAAGGCCGCACGAGGAGAAAACCAAAATCCTTCAGCATCAGGACCGCGATGCTGAATACTATTCGCCATCTTTTCTAAAATAACATGTTCATTTGAAAGATCTTTCTTCCAATCTACCCAACCTGTAATTCCACACATACAAATTTCATCTCCTAATTTAAAATTATAAAAGTAGATTAATTAAATGAAATGTACACTAGGTTAAAGAGTGTCTGCATAAATAGTGTACTACACTAATTGAATTACAGACTTGAGAAAATTTTCTTCAAGCTTATATTTATATGAGACAATGGCTAAGGAAAAGTATTCCATTACATACAAAAAATAAAAAAGATGAGAGAAAAAAATTTCCAAAACGTTATATAGGGTGTAAAAGCTTTTACAAAAAAATAAGGGGAATCGCTACATGAAATCAAATGAGAAAAATTTTATAAAAAGATTACAGCGGCAGAAGGAAGATGCGCTAGAATTTGTTGTCGATACATACTTACCGCTCATAAAGGGGATAACGCACAAAGTTCTTCTACCGGTTCAAAATGATGGACTCATAGAGGAATGTGTAAACGATATATTTCTTTCCATTTGGAATAATGCAAATAAATTTCATGGAGAGCCGAATGATTTTAAAAAATGGATTGCAGCGATTGCAAAGTTTAAGGCGATTGATTATTACCGGAAAGCGACTAGAACAGTAGAAATTATTTCAGATGAGTTTCATATTAGTACAGAAAAATCGGCAGAAGATGAATTAATCGTTATGGAAGATAGGGAAGAGTTATTGAAGCTTATTAATCAATTAGAACCGTTAGATCAAAAGGTGTTCATTATGAAATATCTTCTCGGTATGAAGACAGAGGAAATCGGTGACAAGTTAGGATTAACCAGGGCGGCGATCGATAATCGTGTGTACCGGGGAAAAAAGAAACTACAACAAAATGCTACGAATATTAGTTTTGGAGGTAGTGCAATATGAAAGACATTTATGAACTATTAAATGACATTGATATAGATGAAAAAGAACTTGAGGAAATTGAGGCTTCTGAAATTGAAAAAGAAAAAGTAAAACGTAATGTAAAACAATCGATACGTATGAAGAAAAAGATGAAAAGTTGGAAAAAGGGTGTCGCTGCTGCATCTATTTTAGTAGGATTATCAGTTGCAACGCTTGGTATCGGGTTTCCTACATATGCTGGAGGATTGCCAATTGTAGGTGATATATTCCGATTTTTAGATAATGGTAGAACAGGACTATATGAAAATTATAAAGAGTTTTCGACTGAATTGAATATGACGAGAGAGAGTAATGGGGTTAAGGTTACAATTAATGATGTAATTTCTGATGGCAGAACATTATCTATAACGTATTCACTGGAAAGTGAGCAAGACTTAGGGGATGATCCTATTATATTAGGCGGATTGGATATAATGGACGCTCATGGTAGTTCAGGAAGTGGGAAAATGACTAAAGTTACTGAAAAAAAGTATGTAGGTATGGTAACAACGACGCACCATGATATTAATAAAAAGGACAAAGTAAACTTTAGATGGAATATAGAGGGAATAGAGATGCCAGATAGGAAAAAATCAATACAAGGTAATTGGAATTTCGCATTAACTGTAAAATCAATGGATAGTAAAGAGAGAACAATTGGTGGAAGTTCGGAAAAAGAAGGTATAAAAGCAAATATGGAAAAGGTCGCAATGTCGCCGGTTTCATTTATTCTTTATTACAATCAAGAAGTTTCTAAGGGTGCGAGGAAAGAATGGGATAGTGTAGATGTTGAATTGACGGTTAAGGATGATTTAGGGAATGATTATTCGGGTGAAGGAAATGGGGGAAGTGGCAACGATCCTTACAATATTCGATGGAGTGCTACATTCCAAAAGTTGAACGAAAATGCAACAAAGCTTATCGTTACACCTCGTGTACACTTGCGAGTTCATACACCTGAAAATTATGGTGGAGTGGAATATGTGAATGGAAAAGAGAAGAAAATTGAAGTGCCGAAAAAAGAAGCGAAGAGTAAAGATATTGTTCTAGATGATATTGTAATTGATTTAAAGAAATAAAAAAGAGACTGCCTAAAAACATTAGGCAGTCTCTTTTTCGTTAAGAATTAGTAACGAGTAACGCATGCGGATGCTGCGTTTTATACTCATCTTTCCATGTAATGTTTAGTTGTTCCCACGTTTCACCGCTATCAGTGGATTGAAAGATGCCATTGTTATTTAAAGTGTAAAACGTATGTGGTTCGGCTGGATTTGTAGCAAACATCGAAATGACTGTACCAATTGCAGATGGTAGACCTTGCTGTACTTGCTGGAACGGAGTATCTTTCGTTTTCCGATAAATATAAGATTCATAAGGAATACGGTGATGAGCAAGGTCGGCACTTGGTGCGGCAGAAACGAGAATTGTATCGCAATCAGCCGGATCGATAGCCATGCTGTATAAATAATGATGCTCAAGTCCGTCACTACATGAGATCCAGCTGTTTCCACTGTTATAACTTTCAAGATATGCACGATCAGGTCCGCCCATAAATCCGTCACCGCATGATGCATAAAGGCGATTTGGGGCTTCAGGGTGCATGAGTAATTGATGAGCATCGATAGGAGCACCGAATTTTTTATCAATCCATGTATGCCCTTTATCATTACTTTGAATAACAGCACCAGCTTCGATTGAAACATGGAGTGTATTTGGATTGTTTGGATCAACTGTAATCCAGCGTACGTGATGGGTAAAAGGTCTAGGCGGAAAAGCCCACGTATAGGAAGATAATAATGATTTCATATTTTTAAGTTCAGTCCACGTTTCACCACCATTTTCTGAACGGAATAAAGCACTAGGTTCTGTACCTACATAAACGACGCCGTAGCCGTTAACTTGTTCATTTGAGCTTATCGTTATAGAAGTAATAGAAGAGTGTAAAATACCATCCTCTTTAGGGAAATCAAAGTAACGATATGAATCTCCAATTGGTCTCCACGAATCCCCGCCATCGTCACTTAGCCATAAACCTCGTCCAAATGTACCGCAATAAACACGATTTGTTTGGAATGGATCAACCACAATACAGGTAGGTTGCATATTTTGTAAATGATATGTGGTTTCATAGTTACCATATTGTTCTTTTACTACAACAAGTTCACGCTCCATGCAGAGAAATAGTCGTTTCAATTTTGTAACCCCCTTAAAAATTCTTTCATTAGTAAACAATATGAAAATAAAAAAGAAGTAGTCTTGTTTTTAGTTGAGAAAAAGGACTTGTTTGAAAAGTAGCGAAGTTTGTATACAGAGGAAGCGGGATAAAGTGAAACTTTAATCAGTGGGGTATTGTTCATCTTCTACGGATTAGTAGCATTCACTATCGGGCGTTAATGGGGGATAAAGATAGGGAATGTGTTTCATACTAACATACAGATATTGCACTTAAAGGAGCATTTGTATGGGACACTCACATGATCACGGTCATTCAAAAAATAAAAAAGCGTTATTAATTGCCTTCTTATTAACAACAAGCTTTATGATTGCTGAAGTTATTGGCGGATTTGTAACAAATAGCTTAGCACTATTGTCTGACGCAGGGCATATGTTAAGTGATGCAGTATCCTTAGCTTTAAGTTTACTTGCGTTCAAGCTTGGGGAAAAAACGGCAACGGCCGCGAAAACATATGGGTATAAGCGAGTCGAAATGTTAGCGGCATTATGTAATGGTGTCGTTCTTATTGTCATTTCAGTATATATTTTTATTGAAGCAATTCGTCGTTTTAAGGAACCAGTTGAAATCGCTAGTAATGGAATGCTCATTATTGCTGTGCTTGGTCTGCTTATTAATATTGTATCAGCTTGGATATTAATGAGAGGCGGAGATGTGAAAGGTAATTTAAATTTAAGAAGTGCGTTCTTACATGTACTAGGCGATTTATTAGGTTCAGTTGGAGCGATTATTGCTGCGTTACTTATTAAATTTTTTGGATGGACTGCTGCAGATGCGGTTGCTAGTATTCTTGTGTCTATTTTAGTCATTATAAGTGGATGGCGTGTAACACGTGATACAGTTCATATATTAATGGAAGGTGCACCGCAGCACATAGATGCTGAAGAGGTGAAAAATACATTATTAAATATTACTATTATAAAAGAAGTTCATGATTTACATATATGGTCTGTAACATCAGATTTTCAAGTATTAACTTGCCATCTTATTATCGAAGGTAATGAAACGCAAAGCGTATTGAAAGAAGCAACGGATGTATTAAAGGGGAAATTTCATGTAGAACATGTCACCATTCAAGTTGAAATAGAAGGTGAATTTAACCATAATGAGACAACTTGCAAAGTATGAAAGAAAAAGGGTATGAAAAAGTGTCATAACATTTTTCGCGTGGCATACATATATATAATGTGGCCACAAATACTTTGTAAGGTAAATATTTCATAAGATTACTTTACTTATTAAGAATTATCTTTTATAATCAAAAGTGGTAATTGATAAAGATTATCATTTTCAATGATCGTAGAAAGGAGTTTTTTAAAAGATGAGTAGTCAACTCCGTTTTGCTGTTGAAAATCGTAAGAGACATTTAATTGATGAGTTAATTGGAGCAGGGGTGTTTAAGATTCGCGACCGACAATTATACGAGCTGTCTTTAGAGGAATTGGAAAAAGAGTACGAGCATATTGAAGATTACGCAAATATTCAGGCATAGCATATAGATTATTAAAGAAGGAGCTGGTTACACTTTTGTGTAACCAGCTTTATTATTTCATAGAAATTATTTTTTGTATTTCTTTCATTGGACGGAGCCAGTTTTGAGACATCATTTGTTCCATTCGTTTTTCATCCTGTTTTTGTAGTGCTTGAATTATAGAGTGATGTTCTTTAATAGATTGACTTGCAGGCACGAAGTTTTGGAAAAATAAATATTCAAGGCGTAAAATGTGAAGTTGCATATTTTCTAGAAAAGGTTCAATATATCGGTTTTTAGCAATAGAAGTAATTGTATTGTGAAATCGTATATCTAGTTCTAAAGCTTTTTTTGAATCTTTTTCATGTATAGATTGTTGAAAAGCATCATTTATCTCGGAAAGTAGTTTAATATCAGCGTCTGTAACTTTTTGCAGTGCTTGCTTTCCTATAATTGAGTGAAGACCAGCTATCGTCTCATAAATGATAGATACGTCGTCTAACTTAATAGGCGCGATTTTCGTTTTTTGCCCAGGTACCATTTCAACTAATCCAGAAAGCTCTAAAATTTGTAAAGCTTCTCTAACAGGTGTTCTGCTTACTCCTAGTGCTTCTGCCAATTCCCCATCATTTATTTTCTCATCAGGTCGTAAAACACCTTCTATAATCCAATCTTGCAGTTGATTTAAAACGAGTGACTTTGCTGAAACTCTTCCTGGTTTTTTATAATTTTGAGGGACAGGCATAGTGAATTCAATCCTTTCATTGTATATATTTCTTTTTCGTATTAACAAGCTTTAATTTTGGTTTTCCTTTATCCGGTTTTTGGCTTAATATGAGCACCATTACAATTACACAAAAAGCACCTAATAACTGAAAAGGTTGAAACGGTACGTGCAAAATAAGTACAGAAGAAATAATAGCTGCGAGTGGTTCTGTACAGCCAAATAATGTTGTTTCTTTAGGCGTAAGGTATCTTATGCTATCTAAGTATAAATAAAATGCGATGAGTGTCCCGAAAATGACGACAAATGTAATGAGCGGGAGGGTACTTAGTTTTACATATTTCATAGTTGATAATAAAATGAATTCGTTTGTGGAAATAAAGTGTAAAATCGTTACGCCAATCCCCCCAATGATCATCCCCCATCCAACGATAACGGATGAAGACCACTTTTCTAACAATTCTTTTGAATACAAACTATAAAATGCAAGAGATAGTCCAGATAAAATGCCCCAAATGATAGCAGGTGTAGATACAGCTAAGTTATGAACAGAACCGTTTGTTAATAGGAGAAAGGTCCCTACTAATGAGAGGGTAATTGAAATATAATCAATTTTTGATGGACGAACGCTCCATTTGAAAAGTAAGTATACAGTGATAAATATAGGGGCTAAATATTGTAACAAAGTTGCAACAGCAGCGTTTCCTTCTTTAATAGAAGCGAAGTACGTGTATTGTACAGCAAGCATGCCTAAAAGACCGAACAAAATTATCTTATTTGCATCAGACTTTTGTTTCCAAATTCCAAATATTTCTTTTTTGTTCGCTCCGAATGATGACATAATGAGCAAAATAGCACCGGATATAAGCAAACGGATTGTAACTAACCATTCAGTAGAAACATTTTCGTATTGAAAAAGTTGTTGTGCGGCTGTTCCAGACAACCCCCATAAACAAGCGCCTATTATGACCATAATAATTCCTTTTAATCGATGTGGCTCCATAAGATATATAGTCCTCCTTTCAAAAAAATATATTGGATACAATATGCAATATATCACAGAATGGAGTGTTAATAAACTGAAATTTCTAATTAAAAGCAAGGTTGTTTATTAAGAACGAGGATCTCTTTTTTGTGTATGGTTAAATTTAGTGTTTAAAATTTCTTGTAATGGGACTTGGCTAAGGG